>JAYEMI010000001.1:0-18709 GCA_034718015.1 Campylobacterota bacterium
TTTTTAGAGTTTTAAAAATATGTTAAAGCGTATTTATTATAGATAATACAAGTACAGTGATGTTGATAATATTAATGCTACCCACATAACCATACCACCTATAGAACGAAAATTTGATAAAAAGCCATCTACACCAAAGAATTTAGTAGTTGAAGTCTGAGCTGATTGAAGTAGCTTTTCTGATTGTAATTCTAATTTTTTATAGTAAGTAGCACCAATAGTGCTAACTCCATAAATAGCTTTTGGAAATAGTTTTCTATATATCCATTCAGCATCAATATTAACAGATCTAAGCTCAGGTGGATAGATATGTGCTAGTTTTAACCAAACAAATGCAAGTGCTGAGAAGAATAGTAGTTGTAATTGGGTTAATATATGTGTTGCATCATAAGGTGTATAGTCCATTTCCCAAGGTAACATTGAATAAAATGCTTGAGGGAAAACGCCAATAAGAACACAAATAACTGAACTTAGTGCCATTGCCCATAACATATTTTTTGGAGCCTCTTTTGCAGTATCGACAAATTTAGAATCGTGTGCAAAGAAAGCAAAGAATGGAATTTTAATTCCTGCATGGTGAAATACTCCAGCAGCAGCAAATAACAGTATAAGCCAAACCCCATAATACCCTTCAAGTAGTACTGCACTAACAATAATAGATTTACTAACAAATCCACTAAATAGTGGAAAAGCTGAAATTGAAGCAGCACCTACAATACAGAACATGGTTGTTTTTGGCATCTTTTTATACAAGCCTCCAAGTTCAGAACCACGCATCTCACCTGTTGAAAATAACACTGCTCCCATGCTCATCATCAATAACCCTTTAAAGATTACATCTGCAAATGCGTGAGCCACTGCACCATTTAAAGCTAACTCTGTACCAATACCGATACCAACTACCATAAATCCTATCTGATTGATAAGACTGTATGTTAATACTCTTCTTAAATCATTTTCAATAACAGCATAATAGATTGGAAAGAATGCCATAGTAGCACCAATATAAATTAATATCTCCTCACCTGCAAATGACCTTGCTAATGCATAAACTGCAACTTTTGTTGTAAATGAGCTTAAAAATACAGTACCGCTTGGTGTTGCTTCTGGATAAGCATCAGTTAGCCAGTTATGTAAGAATGGGAAGGCACTTTTTATACCAAAGGCAATAAAAAATAACCAAGCCCCTGGAGCATCAAGTCCAATATGATTAAAATTAAGATTTCCAACAGAGTTATAATAAACTATAATTCCTGCTAAAAGTAATAAACCAGAGATAATTTGTATAGCTAAATAACGGATACCCGCATGTAGTGATGTTTCAGTTCTTCGAGCAAAAATTAATACCGATGATGTTAAAGCCATTAACTCCCAAAAAATAAATAAGCTTAGCATATCACCAGCAAAAACTGCTCCCACTGCACTCCCTGCATATGCTTGTGCTGCAAAGTGCTGTATAGTGTCTTTATGGTATAAAGCATAAATATTACCTAAGAAGGCTGCAATACAAAACAGATATCCAAATAATATAGAGAGTTTATCTATTCTAATTGGTGTTAACTCATATCCAAGTAATACAGTAGTATATGTATTGTCTACCTCAAGGTTGAAGATACCATATGCTGCAATAATTGGTGTAGCTAACATAATAGTAGCTCTTAAGCTACCTCGAGTAAAAAGTGTAAGAATTGCTGCGATAAAAAATGGTAGTATTGGTAAAAAAATATCCATCAATTTTTTCTCCTCTTATTTGTATCTATTCTGTCACTTTCTCTTTTATTATCTTGTGTTTCTTTTTTAGCTTTTTTTTCAATACTATTAACATTAATATTTGTAACATCATAATAGTTTTCATCACGCATAACAACTTTACGCATCTCACGAGCTATTAGTACTAATACAACACACGAAATACAACCGTAAAAGGCATAATAACCTATAAGCTCTTCCCATGGATGGTAAATGTGCCTATGGATTACTAGATCCATAGCAAATAAAATTATACAACAAACATAAAGAGCTTTTATGAGTAGTTTTACATTTTTAGGGTTATCAAATATATATTGTTTTTTTATCATGGTAATATTTTCTCCACAAGATTCCAAGCCGGGTTAACTAGAAAAAATAGTGCTAGACAACCCGTTGTAGTGATTAAAATTGCAACTAAGCTAAATTTTGGTGCTTCTTTGATTCCATTGTTATATGTGGGATCAAACGGTTTTGCAAAAAATGCTCGTATTGGTATCTCAACTAAATAAAATAGATTTAATAGGGAGCTTACTAATAATACAATTAGTAGTACCATATTATGTGCCTCCATTGTAGCTTGTAGCAATAACCATTTACTCCAACTTCCTCCAAGTGGTGGTAGACCAACAATTGAAAGAGATGCTAGTAAAAATGCCAACATTGTAACTGGCATCATTCGACCAATTCCATTTAGTTCTGAGACTTTTGTTTTGTGAGCACTTACCAAAATTGCACCTGCAGCAAAAAATAAAGTTATCTTTGCAAAAGCATGCATAGCAATATGTAAACTACCTGCAAATACACCAGTAGCAACACCAAGCATAGCAGCTAAGATAATATAAGATAACTGACTAATTGTTGAATAGGCTAATCTAGCTTTCAAGTTATCTTTTGTCATAGCTATGATTGAGGCACTTAATATTGTAAATCCAGCTAATAATGAGAGCCAATAAGCAGCATCAAGTGAACCAATTAAGTCAATTCCAAAAATATAAACAGAAACCTTTAAAATAGTAAATACACCAGCTTTCACAACTGCAACGGCGTGTAGTAAAGATGAAACTGGAGTTGGTGCTACCATGGCTGCTGGCAACCATTTATGAAATGGCATCAATGCAGCTTTTCCTGTACCAAAAACAAATAGCAACAGTAGACCACCTAAAATAGCTGGTTCAGCTTTACCAGCTAAAATTCCCCCTTGAGTAAAGTCTAATGTTCCTGTTAAGACCCAAGTCCAGATAATTGCTAAAAGTAAAAATCCAATTGATGTAGTCATCAATATTCCTAAGTATGTCCAACCTGCACGTCTAGCTGCATCAGTTCCTGCATGGGTAACCAGTGGTAAAGTAAATAGTGTCAGCATCTCATACGCAATAAATAGAGTAAATAAGTTAGCTGATAAAGCTAGTGCCATAGTAGCAAAAATAGAGATAGCGAATGAGAAATAAAACCTTGTCTGGTTTTTCTCATGATGTGACCTCATATACCCAATAGCATATAAAGAAGTTACAGGCCAAAGGAATCCTGCAACTAATGTAAAAATTAAACCTAATGGTTCAAGTTCAAATGCAATTGCTAAGCCTGGAAATGGTTCAAGCAGTGTGTATCTTACAGATTGTTCAAAATCATAATTAAGTGCTAAACTAACAACTACTAAAAATAAAGATACTCCACCAATTATTGTTATAGATTCTCTTATATTTTCATTGTTACGACATACCAATACACCAATTGATGTTAGTAAAGGTATAGTTAGGATTAAAATATAAAGTGTTTCAATATTCATGGTCTAACCCCTATTAACTGATCTACAGCATGTGTTGATACACCCAAACTTAGATCACTGTTTAAACCAAAGTAGATATTTAATATTGCAAATATCCATAAAGCTACAAGCATAGATGATGGTATCTTCTTTTGTTTTTTCTCTTTTGGAGCAGGTCTAAAATATGCAGCCTCTATAACTCTACCTACATAAATCACGGTAAGTATAGAAGCCACAAGTATCAATAGTGCTATAGGCCATAAAGAAGCATCAAGTAAAGCAGTAACAAGATACCACTTACTCACAAAACCTGCAGTTCCAGGAACTCCTATTAGACTTAAGCCTCCTATTGTAAAAGCAGCCATTGTTAATGGCATAGTTTTTCCAATACCTGACATTGCAGATAACTCTGTAGTTGCATATCTAAAGAAAACAATACCAAGTGCCATAAACAGTGTTCCTTTAATTAAAGCATGATTAAACATATGCAACAATGCAGCTGTAAATCCTGGGTGACTAGCAAGTCCTATAGCTAATAATATATACCCAATTTGTGCAATACTTGAGTATGCTAACATCCTTTTTATATTGGTTTGATAGACTGCATAGATTGAACCACCTAATACCCCTAAAGTTCCTAAAAACATTAATATCTTATCAAGTGGCATACTGATAAGTGAAAAATCTATACCAAATATAGTTAATTGGAATCGAATCATCACATAAATAGCTACTTTTGTTGCTGTTGCTGCTAAGAATGTTGAAACTACAGATGGACTATATGCATATGCATTTGGAAGCCATTGGTGTAGTGGAAGCATAGCAGCTTTTATACCAACACCAATTATTATAAAGGCAAAGCCAGCTCTTATAGCACTTGTGTCAGCAACTGCTGGTAAACGTTGTGAAAGATCACTCATATTTAAAGTACCTGTCATCACATACAAAAATGCAATACCAATTAAGATAAATGTTGCACCAATTGTCCCCATAATAAGATATTGGTAAGATGCATATAAAGCTCGACGATCTTTCCCCATACTTATTATTGCATAAGTAGAAAGGGAAGAGATCTCTAAAAATACGAAGACATTAAAAGCATCACCTGTTATAGTAATACCAATAAGTCCTGCAAACACTAAGAGAAAAGCGGTATAAAATAAAACTTGCTTCCCCTTGGCAATCTCTTTTTCAACACTCCTTAATGCATAAATACTAACTAGTGTTGCAGAGCCTGTAAGAATCAACAGCATTAATGCAGCAAGATGGTCAATTTTTAGTTCAATTCCAAGTGGTGCATTCCAACCACCAAGCGTATAGCTTAGTACTGAAACCTCTTGTAGCATATGCAGCATACTAATAGAAACATAAAGCGAAAACAGAGATGTTAATAAAGTAATTAACCATGCAGTTTTTTTATTATTGACTAAGACAATTAATGCAGCTGCTAATAATGGCAATACAACAATAAGAACAGGTAAATGTGTCATTTGATTCAAGTTTTACTCCTGTCATTTTTCATATGAAAGTCATCTTTATCATCCATATCATGGATATCATCCTCATCCATACTCCCATAAGCATCTTTAATTCGTACAATTAGTGCTAGTCCAACAGATGTAGTTGCAACACCAACAACAATTGCTGTTAGGATAAGTACATGTGGTAAGGGATTTGAGTATAGATCAACATTTTCAGTAATAATAGGTGGACTACCCTTTGTTATCTTACCAAAAGAGATATACAAGATAAATACTGATGCCTGAAAAACAGAAAGTCCAATCAGTTTTTTAATCAAGTTTGATGATGCAATTACCATATATAATCCCATCATCATTAAAAAAATTACTATATAGTAGTTAAAATGTCCTAATAACTCATTCATGATGATTCACCCCAGAAAAAGAATAAAAGATTAGTAGTATTGTAGAAAATACCGCTAATCCAACACCAGCTTCAACTAGCAATATACCCATATGTTGACCACTTATAGGGTTTGATGACAAAGCATTATAATCTAAAAATGATTTATTTGAAAGTAAACTTGCTAATCCTGTGATACCGTAGATTAATACACCAAGAGCTGCTAGTCTTGGTAAAATCTCTGAAGGGACAACTTTTCTAGCATAACCTTCCCCATAAACTAGACTATAGAGGATAAATCCACTAGCAAAAATTACACCAGCTTGGAAACCACCTCCGGCGCCAAAGTCACCATGAAATTGTACATAAAGTCCAAAAATTAAGATTAATGCTATGAAAGGTTTAACCACTACCCATAAAACAATGTTTTTTTCAGGTTCTCGTTTGGGCTCCACATGCCCCATACCAAGTAGTAATAATACTGCAACTCCAGCACTAAAAATAACTACAGTTTCACCAAAGGTATCATACCCTCTAAAACTTGCAAGAACTGCAGTAACTATATTGGGAATATCAATTTTCTCTTGTGTTAGCTGGATAAACTCGGGAGCAACATGAAGATGTACTGGTGCATTGGCATCTCCCACATTTGGAAAATCTGCAACACCATAAATTAGGGCAGCTCCTGTAAGTGCTACAATAAATAATCCTAAAAGTGAATGGCGATGTTTAGCATTTTCGAATCCACCAGTCAGTCTTAATGCCGCTAACATCAATACAGTTGAAAACCCAGCTCCAACTGCTGCTTCAGTAAAAGCAACATCCACTGCATCAAGATCAAGAAACAGTAAAGCTGTAACAAAACTAAAAATACCAAATAGCATAGTTACCACAAACAGATTAGTTATTTTAATAGCTGCAAAGACAATCAGCACTAAAAAAGCCAATAAACAAATATCAATTATTAGTTGAAGGTTTTCTATCACTTTGACCCCTTGTCTGAAAGTTCAGTTTTAGTTTGTGATTGATTTTTTTCATTACTATTTGTTTTCATCTGAGGTGTTACTCCACCATGGGCAGCAGCACGACATAAAGCATGAGTAATAGTAGGGTTTGAAATAACCATAATAACTATTATAAGTGCTAACTTAGCAGAATCTAGGGTGAGTCCTGTATCTAGCATAATACCAATGATCAATAATGGTGCAGCTAATGACTCGGTGACACTCGCTGCATGTAGTCTTGTATAAAAATCAGGAAGTCTTAATAGTCCAATTGCCCCTGTTAAGGTAAAAATAGCTCCAAAAAATAAACAAATATCACTTAATGTATCAATAATCATGATTGTTCCTCTTGTGGGTTGTATTGTTCAAAGAAACGCATAACTGCAAGAGTTCCAATAAAGTTAATTAATGCATACATCAATGCAATATCAACATAGCTAAACCACCCCAATGCATCTCCAGCAACAACAATTAATAAAACACTCTTTGTACCAAAAGAGTTAACAGCCAGTATCCTATCATAGATACATGGTCCACGAAAGGCACGAATTAATGTTAGTGCCAATGTAATTAGTAAAGCAATTATAGCAGCAGAAATCATTTTCTCTCCTCTAAAGAAATAAGGCGTCTTTCCATCTCACCATCTTCTATCTCATCAAGACTTTCAGAGTTTAGTGCATGAACGATAAAATAGTTTTCACCAATCTCAGTGGTCACTGTTCCTGGTGTTAATGTTATTGAGTTTGCATAAATTGTTTTTATTAGTGGATCTTTGATATCAACTTTAATTTTACGACAATCTGGTTTAATTGGCAGAGATGGATTCCAAATACGTTTTGCAACATCAATGTTAGTAATAATAACCTGCCAAGCCAGCCAACCAAGATAAGAAAGAAACTCCAATGAAAACAATATGTTAGCTGAAGCGTTATCGTTACGATCCATACGACTCATTAGCCAAGTGACTAAAACTACAGATGCAAGACCCAGTCCTAGTAACAATATAGTTGTATGACCAGATAATAAGATCCAAAATAGTGCGAGAATGCAACCTAAAATAAAATAGTATTTACTTTTCATTATTGTATTTAACTCCTTATTTGGGTGTATTTTACTCAAATTATGATTAAAGGTTGTTTGTTCAAGTGTAAATTCGATATTGTTTAAGGAAAACTCTAGTAATTCACTTTAAGTAATCTATTCTATTGATTTTATTAAATAGCGAGTTTTTAATTTTAAGATTAAATAATTTTACTTAAATTTAGATATAATCTTTTTTATTAATAGCAATAAAGGATTTTTTTAAATGAAACATGTACCAATTTTAGTTTTAGACTTCGGAAGTCAATATACGCAACTTATATCAAAAAGATTAAGAAATAGTGGATTTTATTCAGAAATTGTACCATACAATGAGTCAATTGAAGATATAAAAGCTAGAAGCCCTAAAGGTATAGTTTTAAGTGGTGGTCCTGCTTCTGTTTATTCTGAAGATGCATATAAAGTTGATAAAGCTGTATTTGATTTGGGATTACCAATTTTAGGTATATGTTATGGTATGCAAACAATTGCTCACTATTTAGGTGGTAGTGTAATTCCAGCTGATCATCATGAGTATGGAAAAGCAGAACTTACAGTTGAAAACTCAACTTGTCCTATATTTGAAGATGTAACAAACAATGAAATAGTATGGATGTCTCACGGCGATAGAGTAGAGTCGTTACCTGAAGGGTTTGATGTAATAGCTACGAGTTCAAATTCACCATATGCTGCAATAGCAAATGAAGATAAAAAAATATATGCATTTCAATACCATCCTGAAGTTACTCATAGTGTTGAGGGTGCAACAATGCTTGTTAACTTTGCAAAAAATATTTGTGGTTGTGAAAAAAGCTGGAATATGGGTAGTTTTGCAAAAGAGCAAATTGAAAAAATTAAAACACAAGTAGGTGATAAAAAAGTACTATGTGGTGTAAGTGGAGGGGTTGATAGTTCGGTTGTAGCAACACTATTAGCTGAGGCAATAGGTGATAAACTAGTACCTGTTTTTGTAAATAATGGACTTTTGCGAGCAAATGAAGTAGAAGATGTACAAAATATGTTTGCCAACAGAGGAGTAGGTCTTATCACTATTGATGCAAGTGAGCAATTTTTAGGTAAATTAGCAGGTGTAGCTGATCCAGAAACAAAAAGAAAAATTATTGGTGAAACATTTATAGAGGTATTTGATCAAGAGGCAAAAAAACATGATGGTATCTCATTTTTAGCTCAAGGTACACTATATACTGATGTTATAGAATCTGTTTCAGTAAAAGGTCCTTCAAAAACAATTAAATCACATCATAATGTTGGTGGACTTCCTGATTGGATGACATTTGAGCTTATTGAACCATTAAGAGAGATTTTCAAAGATGAAGTAAGAGTTCTTGGACTTGAACTTGGACTTCCAAGTAGAATGATAGGTCGTCATCCTTTCCCTGGACCTGGACTAGCTATACGAATTATGGGTGAGGTAAATACACCTGATTTAGAGATACTTAGAAAAGCTGATACTATTATGCTTGAAGAGTTAAGAGCAAGTGGATGGTATGATAAAACATGGCAAGCATTTACAGTACTTTTAAATGTAAAATCAGTTGGAGTGATGGGTGATAATAGAACTTATGATAATACTGCTTGTATTAGAATAGTAAATGCAATTGATGGTATGACTGCTACATTTGCACATATTCCACATGATATTTTAGAAGTTATGAGTAGAAGAATAATAAATGAAGTTGATGGTATAAATAGAGTTGTTTATGATATCTCAAGTAAACCACCAGCAACTATAGAGTGGGAATAAGAAAAGATGAAACCTAAAAATAAAAAAGGTTTCTCTTTAATAGAGCTTATTTTTGTAATAGCTATTCTTGGAATAATAGCTGCAGTTGCAGTTCCAAAACTACTTGATACAAGAGGCAGTGCTGTTGTATCAACTATAAAACAAGATATCTCAACAATATCAACTTCAATTCAATCACACTATATGATTAATGGATCATTAACTAAAATAACTGATGCAGTGAATGTAAATAGTCAAACTTGGACAATAACTGATAAAAAACTTGAGTTTAGTTCAGATTCAGCAGTTTGTGTAACACTAGAGATAGTATCAAATAAGTTAAATGTTACAGTAGATAATACTAGTAGTGATCTGTGTCAAAAAATATATGATGAAGGGGTAAGATCAGTTTCGTATGATCTTTACTAAATATATGGAAAAGGTAGTTTTCTTAGATAGAGATGGTGTTATAAATATTGAAAAAGATTATCTTTATAAAATAGAAGATTTTGAGTTTATTGATGGTGTTTTAGAGTCTTTGAAATATCTTCAAAAACTAGGCTATAAATTAGTAGTAGTTACTAACCAATCAGGTATAGGAAGAGGGTATTATACAAAAAATGATTTCGATATATTAACCTCTTGGATGATTGAAAAATTTAAAACAAATAAAATTGCAATAGAACAAGTCTATTGCTGTCCACACGCTCCTAATCAAAATTGTAACTGTAGAAAACCAAAAATAGGTATGATAGAAGAGACAGCTCAGTTATTTGATATTGATTATAAAAATTCATGGGTAATAGGTGATAAAAGTTCAGATATCCAATTAGCAATTAATGCAAATATACCAAATACTATTCAAGTAAAAAGCGGTCACTCTTTTGATGAAAAAAGTTCTAAAGCAAAATATATTATAGGTTCAATAGCTGAAGTTAATAAAATTATATTAAACTAATTTAGTAATATAGTTATTTTCAGGAAATATATTGTAATTATTCGATAAAATTGAATTAAATTATAAATAAGGAAGTTTATGAAAAGGTTTTTTTTAGCCAGCTTAGTTACAACAAACTTGTTGTTTGCAAGTAGTAGTGCAGAGATAAATATAAATAATAACACATTAGAATTAGCTACGGATATATATTTAAATGATACTTTTAATTTAAACAATAGTAGTAACTATTATTATGGAATAAGTCATTTAAGAACAAAATCAGATGAAAATCAAGATAGTCAAAATCTAACAACAATGAATTTTAAAGTTTTAAATCCATATGTAGATGATTATGGTATGAGTTTAGGGATAGGGATTAAAACTGTATATACTAGTCAACTTGAAAAAAGTTTTAATGCGATTGCTTTAGCATTATATTTTAAGTATGAATTAAATGAGATGTTTTATGTAAGTATTGATGGTAGTTATGCACCAAGAGTACTTAGTTTTATGGATGCAGAGTCTTATAATGATGCAAAATTAAAGTTAAACTATAAGGTGCTAGATGGTGGGTATATGTATGTTGGGCTAAGAAAAATTGAAACAACTTATGAGAATAATCAAAAAGTAGAATTTGATGATGCAGCTTTTTTTGGATATCAATTTAGATTTTAAAGGATTAACATGATTAGTGTAATAAAAAAAGAATTTACTCTTCATTTAGAAACAATAAATAGTGTTATAAATAATATGGAAGAAGATGTACAAGTTGCTTCAAAAATTACCATAGATGTACTAAAAAATGGAAATAAAATTTTATTATGTGGAAACGGTGGAAGTGCTGCAGATGCACAGCATATTGCTGCAGAGTTAACAGGTAGATATAAAACTGAAAGAAAAGGTTTACCAGGAATTGCACTTACGACAGATACAAGTGCTTTAACTGCAATTGGAAATGATTATGGGTATGATCGAGTTTTTGATAGACAAGTTGAAGCATTAGCTAATAGTGGAGATGTGATAATAGGTATTAGTACAAGTGGTAATAGTAAAAATGTTGTTAGTGCTTTAAAGCTTGGGCGTGAGCTTGGATGTAAAACTATAGGTTTAAGTGGAAGAGATGGTGGAGCAATGAATGAGGTGTGTGATATAAACTTAGTAGTACCATCAAACGACACACCAAGAATACAAGAGATGCATATACTTTTTGGACATACAATTTGTCAGTGCATTGATGATGCATTTTAATAAATAGGAAAATTATGATTACATTAAATGATGAAAATAAACAAACATTACTAGATAGTATAAGAAATATACCTGACTTTCCAAAACCAGGTATTGTTTTTAAAGATATAACAACACTTTTAAATAATAAAGATGCATACAAGCTTTTAATGGATCATTTAGAAGAAAGATATAAAAATTCAAAACTAGAATATATAGTTGGTTTAGATGCTAGAGGTTTTATTTTTGGTGCTGCACTTGCAGATAGGCTAGGGATAGGATTTGTTCCAGTTAGAAAAAAAGGTAAGCTACCTTCAGCTACCATTTGTGAAAAATATGAGTTAGAGTATGGTTTTGATGAAGTTGAAATACATCTTGATGCTTTTAAAGGGGTTGAAGGCTCAAAAGTACTAATCATTGATGATTTATGTGCTACAGGTGGAACAGCAACTGCAGCATCAAAACTTGTACTTGATACAAAAGCAGATCTAATTGAGGTTTGTTTTATTATGAATTTGTCTTTTTTAGATGGTTCAAAAAAAGTTGAAAGATACTCATCTGTATATAGTGTATTAGATATATAAAATTAAAAAAGGTAAAATTTAATGAATAACTACATCCCAAAAGCAAGTAAACATGATCCTGATTCAAATGGTCATTTTGGTATCTTCGGTGGAAGATATGTCCCTGAAACATTAATGCCGATATTATTAGAACTTGAAGAGAATTATAAAAAATATAGATTTGATAAAGACTTTTGGGAAGAGGTAAACTATCTTTTAAAAGAGTATGTAGGTAGACCAAATCCACTTTATGAAGCTAAAAATATAAGTAAAGAGCTTGGTTGCAAGGTATATTTAAAAAGAGAAGATTTAAATCATACTGGTGCTCATAAGGTAAATAATGTAATAGCTCAAGGTTTACTTGCAAAACGTCTAGGTAAAACAAAAGTTATTGCAGAAACAGGAGCTGGTCAACATGGAGTTGCAACTGCTACAATTGCTGCACTTATGGGACTAGAATGTACAGTATTTATGGGTGCAAAAGATGTTGAGAGACAAGAATTAAATGTATTTAGAATGAAGCTTTTAGGAGCAAAAGTAATTGCAGTTGAGTCAGGAAGTAGGTCACTTAAGGATGCTATGAATGATGCAATAAGATATTGGGTAACAAACGCAAGAGATACTTTTTATATAATAGGAACGGTAGCTGGTCCACATCCCTATCCAATGATGGTAAGAGATTTTCAATCTATTATTGGATGGGAAACAAGACAACAAATTTTAGAAAAAGAATCTAAACTTCCTGATTATGTCCTTGCTTGTATAGGTGGTGGTTCAAATGCAATTGGTATGTTTTCACACTTTTTAGAAGATGAAGATGTAACTTGTATAGGGATTGAAGCTGGTGGCTTAGGTATAGAGACAAATCAACATGGGAGTAGTCTAAAAAAAGGAAGTCCAGGTGTGCTTCATGGACAATGTAGCTATTTGCTTCAAGATGAAGATGGTCAGGTTTTAGAAGCTCATTCAATTAGTGCAGGACTTGATTATCCTGGTATTGGACCTGAACACTCATATCACCATGACTTAGGAACTGTAGAGTATGATAATATAACAGATGATGAAGCTATGGATGCATTTGTATGGCTTAGTCAAAAAGAGGGTATTATTCCAGCTTTTGAGTCATCACATGCAATTGCATATTTAAAAAAAGCACAAGAGCGATTTAAAGACAAAGTGGTTGTTATTAACCTATCTGGTCGTGGAGATAAAGATATGGTACAAGCGCAAACAATATTGAATTTTGACTAAGGCTTAGTTTTGAATTTTATTAAAAACAACTCAGGTAAAATAGCTACATTCTTAGTATTGTGTTTTTTCTCATATTTAGGATACAACTTATATAATGCTCCCGTTGATGGATTTAATGATAAGTTTATTTATTTAATGAAAGAACACGGTTATATAATTCTTTTTGCCTGGAGTATACTAGAAGGTGAGATGGGTCTTATCATGGGTGGACTGCTTTGTCATACTGGTGATATGTGGCTTGGATTTGCTATTTTTGTAGCTGGACTTGGAGGTTTTGTAGGTGATCAGATATATTTTTATATAGGAAGGTATAACAAGTCGTATGTATATATAAAATTTAAAGGTCAAAGGAGAAAGTTTGCTTTAGCTCATCTTTTGCTTAAAAAATATGGGTGGCCTATAATTTTTGTTCAAAGATATATGTATGGTATGAGAACAGTGATACCAATCTCTATAGGACTTACAAGATATAATGCAAAACTTTTTGCATTTATAAATCTTATTAGTGCATGGGTTTGGGCTGCTATTACTATTGTACCTGTTTGGTATTTTGGTGATGAGATTTTAAAAGTATTAGAGTGGGTAAAAGAGTATTGGTATTTTGCATTACCTTTTGCCGTTTTAATTGGTGGTAGTATATTGTATTATTTTCATAAAGCTACAAAAAAAGAGATAAAAGAGATAGATAAGGAAATTCATGAACTTAAACCTAACAACTAAAAAAATAGATTCTGATGTAGAGATAATAATAGTTAGAAATAAAAAAATAAAAGAGAATAAAGAGATTTTAGAAGTTTTAAAATTTACTGGTAAAGATGAAGAGGTTGTATTACTTCCAGAATCTAAAAAAATATATGTAGGGTGTGAGTCTTCAGATGAAGACAATATTAGAATAGCTATTGCAAATGCTGTAAAAAAACTAAATACAACAAACTATAAATCAGCATCAATTAAATGTAAAGATAAATTATCTGCTTATATAGACGGATTTGAACTTGGAAATTATAGCTTTGATAAATACAAGTCAAAAGATGAAAAAGATATAAGTGAAGATAAGAATATTTATATTGAAGTAGAAGAGATAACAAAAGATATACAAAATGTATTTGAACAATCTGTTGCTATTTGTACATCTGTTAATATGGTAAGAGATTTTGTAAATACTGCTCCAGATGATTTTTATCCATCAGTTATGGCACAAGAGGCTATAAAAATAGCTACAAACAATAACTTAGAGTGTAAAATACTAGATGAAGAGTATTTAGAACAAAATGGTATGGGAGCAATGTTAGCAGTAGGTCGTGCAAGTAGATATAGATCAAAGTTAATACATCTTACATATAAGCCATCAGGAAAAAAGAAAACTAAAAAGAAAATAGTATTAGTAGGTAAAGGTCTTACTTATGATAGTGGAGGTCTTAGTTTAAAGCCAAGTGATTTTATGGTTAGTATGAAAAGTGATAAAAGTGGCGGAAGTGCTGTTCTTGGTATTATGAATGCAATTTCATCATTAAATTTACCTATTGAAGTTCATGGTATTGTAGGTGCTGTAGAGAATATGATTGGTGGTGATGCTTATAAACCTGATGATATTTTAAAAGCAAAAAATGGTACAACTATAGAGGTTAGAAATACAGATGCTGAGGGTAGACTTGTACTTGCAGATTGTTTATGTTATGCTCAAGATGAGATTGAGGAGATAGATGGTATTTTTGATTTTGCCACTTTAACTGGTGCTTGTGTAGTTGGTGTTGGTCAATATACAAGTGGTATTATGGGAAATAATGAAAAGTTAAATAATGAGTTTATAAAAACTTCACTAAAAAGTGGAGAGTTAGCTTGTATGCTACCATTTAATAGATATTTGAAAAAAACTTTAAAAAGTGAAATAGCAGATATTTGTAATATTTCAAACACTAGATATGGTGGAGCAATAACAGCTGGAATGTTTTTAGAAAACTTTATAAAAGATGAGTATAAACAAAAATGGGTACATGTAGATATCGCTGGACCTGCATTTGTAGAGAGTGATTGGGGTTATAATCCACACGGTGCATCAGGGGCTGGTGTTCGTATGACACTTGAGTATTTAAAGAGTTTATAAAGTATGGTTGATAATGTAAGAGATGATGCCCATCTAGAGCTTGAAGATTTAGCACAACGAAGAGCTGAAGTTTATTTAACAGAGCAATTTAAAAGTTTAATGACAGAAGCCACGACAAATATTCCACAAATAGAACCAGAAGAGTTGTATATTTTAGACAAAAAGCTTCTTCTTATTGATGTAAGAGAACCAGAGGAGTTCTCAAGCGGATATATAAATGCTCACAATCATCTGACAATACCAAGGGGAAAATTAGAGTTTGCAGCTATTAAGAAAATAGCAATTGACTATGGGCATGATGCAAAAATAGTTACATATTGCTATAAAGGTCCAAGAGGTGCATTAGCTGCATGTCAATTAAAAAAAATGGGATTTAAAAATGTAAAAAATTTAAATGGTGGATTATTAAATTGGTTGGAAAAAGGTAATACTATTAAGAGTTACTTGGGCGAATTGAGTTTAATAAAATAGATTTAAATTGTTGTTAAAATTGCAACGATAAGACTACGCAAAATTTATAAAAAGTGAACAGTTAAAGATTAATAGAAATATTATAATTACAATTGCTAAGAGAAGAGGTATTTAATGAAGAAATCATTAATTACTACATAGCTAAGGTTATCGTAAATTCAGCTCCAATATGCTTATTGCCTTTATAGTTATAATTTATATTTTCAACATAAATACTTCCATTCATACCATCAACAATTAAATTGTATGTCATATGTAGTCCTAGTCCTGTACCTTGAGACTGATGTTTTGTAGTAAAATATGGTTCAAATATTTTGCTAATAATATTTTCTGGGATTCCATCACCATTATCTTTTATTTTTATAGTTGCTTTATCTTTTTTTACAAAAGTTGATATAAATATTAACTTTTCATCAATCTTTTTTTCTACTAATATATCTTTTGCATTATTAAAAATATTGATTAGGGATTGAGTTAGTTCATTTTCATAGCCATTTATTTTTATGGTTTCATCTAAGTTAAGTATTATTTTTATGTTATGTGATTTAATTGAGCCATTTACTAAATTCAAAAAGCTATCAATCTGATCTTTTAAAACAAATGTCTTTTTAGTCATATCACCTTTAATAAAGTTTTTAAAGTCATCGATTGTTTTTGATAAATATTGTGCATTGTTGTTTATAGAATCACACATCTCATAAAAACTTTTATCACTTAACATATCAAGTTCTTTTTGTAGCTTCATTCCAGTTGATGCAGTAGATATTACAGATAATGGTTGTCTCCATTGATGAGCAATATTACCTATCATCTCCCCCATACTTACCATTTTTGATTGTTCTATTATTTTTAAGTTTGCATTTTTAAGATCATCAATATCAATATGAAACCCAAAAAATTTGTTTTTATATATTGCTCCAGAAGCATTTATCCAAGTAACTGTACCATCTTTATGTAAAACTCTAAATTCTACATTGTATTTTTTTATTTTTCCATTTATAAAATCATTAACAGCTTTAAGTACACTATCTAAATCTTCTTTATGGATTATTTTATGTATTGTTTCTTCAGTGGTAATTGATAAAAAATCTTTTCTATCATACCCTAAGAACTCAAACCATCCATTAGAAAAAGAGACTTTATTTGTATCTAAATCAATCTCCCAAAAGCCAGCCAATGCATTATCTGTAGCAAATTTAAATTTATTTGCTATTTCTAAAAGTTTTTTTGTTTGTTTATCAATTTCATTTTTTAGTTTTGTCTCATTATTGTTTTTTTCAAATATAAGTTCATCTTGTATTTTGATTTTTTCTAAAGTTAAAGAACGATATTTACTTGCTAATAAAAGGGTGAAAAATATTATCTCTATTAAAGCACCAGCTAAAAATGAGTGTCTAGCAAAATCAGAATAATTTAAAAATGTATTAAAAGTAGCAATCATAAGCCCCATAAGAGGTGCAAATACAAAAAGAGCTATTAAATAATATTTAGCAGTTATAACACCTTTTAGAAATATTTTAATTACAGCAAAAAATAAAATCATAAAAAATAGTGCAGAATATATGTTAAACAATACACTCGAATAAGCTATGTTGTTATATATAAGCAATGCAAAAAGTATAAAGACTATTGCCGAGAACATAAAAAATTTATGTACTAAAGGGAGTTGATTTTTTAAATCTAAAAACTTATTTGTAAAAAGAAGTAAAAATAATATTACAAAAGCACCAACTACATGTAAACCTTCATTCCAGCCTTCAAACCCAAGTATAAGGTATGAGCCACTATGCATACTACTAAATATAACAGAAGCTATAACATATAAAATATAGTACATATATGTGTTATCTTTAGTTAAAAAATAGCTATATATATTTAACATAATAATAGTGATTAAAATAAAAGCAAAAATGATATAAATATCTGTTGTTGTTATTTTTGATGGATTGTAGTACTCTTCATTTGTAACTATCTCAAATCTACCTATTTGACTTGCTATTGTTTTAGCTTTGATATAAAAAACTTTTGTAGTTTGTTTATCTATATCTATATTAAATGCAGGGTTTACATCTTTTATCGAACGCTTATTTAATGGGATATCTAATCCATTTAAGTCTTCTATAAATACACCATCTTTTTTATAATATAAATTGAACTCTTTCCAAATAGCTTCACTAAATGTTAATATATAATTTTGTTTATCGCTAAGATTTTCAATCTCTATTTTAAACCAAATGTACTCATCTTTATAACCAAAGGTAAAGCTATTTGATGTTGTTTTTTTAAACTTGTGTTGTTCTATATTTTGAATTGATAAATCGTTGCTTTTATCGTAATGGTATTGTATAGAAAAATTATCATATCTATTTTTATGATTATCAATAACTACACTAGCTATTGTAAAGTTATAGAAAAATGTTAAAATCATTAAAATACGAATATTCAATTGTCACCTCGATCCAGTTGCTTTTATATTTTATCAAATTAGGCTTAATATTCTGTCTTAAAAACTCCTAACTTAGCAATTCTAACTCTAAAATAATGAACTAGCGGGTCTTTTAGGACATAGTTCATCCAAGGTTACATTAACCCATTATGCAAGTGTAATTAAGTCTGATATGGTTAAGTTATGGAAAGATTTTAGTTTGTTTTGACACAATATAATACCCCAAGAAAAACAAACAACTTTTTCTAAAGTTTAATTTTCAAAAGAGTAAAATTAAATAATAAAAAAAGAGGGTAGTAAAATGAGTAGAAAGATGACTAAATATTCAACACAATTAAAAACAAAATTAGTTCTTGAGATTCTAAAATAAGAAAAAACTTTAGCTGAAATTGCTAGTGCAAATAATATAAATCCAAAAAATCTTCAAAATTGGAAGAAGTTGTTTTTAGAGAATGCAGAGGTTGCAATGGAATCTGCAAAAGCAGTTAAAGCGAACATTCTTTCA
>JAYEMI010000002.1:0-14180 GCA_034718015.1 Campylobacterota bacterium
CTTTAGCAAATCCACCAGTAAATGCAAAAAGAAAAGATGAAAGAAGCATATATTTTATAGCTAGATTTGTATTAGTTTGTTCTTGTGTTTTATCCATATCGCGATTTTAATACAATTTTAGTTAAAATCGCATTATTATATATAGGAGAATTAGTTTTGATTGAGTTATTTAATCCACAAACAGATAGATATATTTATGCTATATTGATTTTTGTATTTTTTCAAGTTTTTAGAGTATTTTTAAGAAAAATAGCTTATTCATTGGTAAAAAAAACTTCAAATAAGTATGATGATGATATTTTAGATGCTATTAAAACCCCAATAGATTTTTTGTTTATTGTCATTGGTGCAAATTTTGCTAAATCTGTTTTGGTTTTAGATACTGAAATAAGTCTATTTTTAGATCATCTTATACGCTCAGGGTTTATATTTGTTGTATTTTGGTCATTGATAAATATTTTGAGTCATCTATCTATTCATATCCATAAAATAACAAATAGATTTGGAGATAAAGTAAGTGGTGATGTTGCAAATTTTGCTATTAAATCTATAAGATTTTTTATAATAATTATAGGATTTATAGCAGTTCTTCAAGAGTGGGGATACAATGTAAGTGGATTTTTAGCTTCTTTAGGACTTGTTGGTATGGCGTTTGCATTAGCTGCAAAAGATACTGCTGCAAATCTTTTTGGCTCCTTAGTGATATTTACTGATAAACCTTTTAAAGTAGGTGATTGGATAATGACACCACAAGTAGAAGGTACTATTGAAACTATAGGGATAAGAAGTACAAAAGTTAGGACTTTTGCACAAGCTTTAGTAACAGTCCCAAACGCAACTTTAGCAAATAGTGCTATTTTAAACTGGTCAGAGATGGGTAAAAGACGAATAAAGATGAATGTTGGTTTAACATACCAAACAAAAGGTAAAGTAGTAGAAAAAATTGTAAAAGAGATAAAAGAGATGCTTATAAATCATCCAGATATTCATCAAGAAACTATGCATGTATACTTTAATTCATTTGGGGCTAGCTCACTTGATGTTTTTTGTTATTATTTTACAAAAACAACACATTGGGGTGAATTTATGAGAGTTCAAGAGGATACATATTTAAAGATTATGCAAATAGTTGAACAAAATGGTTCATCGTTTGCATATCCAACGCAAACTTTACATTTAGAGAACAATAAAAACGAAACAATAGTAGAATAAAAAGGAAAAAAATGATAAAAATAGCTTTAATAGGACAACCAAATGTTGGTAAAAGTTCACTATTTAACAGACTTGCTAGAAAAAAAGTTGCAATCGTAAGTGATGTATCTGGAACAACAAGAGATGTTAGAAGAAGAGAGATAGAGATAAGTGGTAGAGAAGCTATGATGCTTGATACAGGTGGTATTAGTAAATCAAAAAATGAGATTATGGAAGATGGTAGTGAGTTCCAAATCTTTAAAAATGTAAAAAGAAAAGCAGTAGAAACTGCAAAAGAAGCTGATATTATACTCTATATGGTTGATGGAAAAACAATACCAGATGATGAGGATAAGGCTTTATTTTATGAACTACAAGGTTTAGGGAAACAATTAGCTCTTGTGGTAAATAAAATTGATAATGATAAAGAGAAAGATAATCTTTGGGATTTTTTTGAGTTTGGTATAGATGATTCAGAACTGTTTGGGATATCAGTTTCTCACAACAGAGGAACAAAAAAACTTTTTGAATGGTTATATGAAAAACTACCTCCAAGTAAAGCTGAACTTGAAGAGGAAAACAGAGCTAACTTAACTGAAGAAGAGTTAGCTAATTTAGTTGAGCCAACAATAGAGGTTGAAGATAAAATAGAGATTGATCCAAATCATATTAAAGTTGCTATTATAGGTAAACCAAATGTTGGGAAAAGCTCAATTTTAAATGCCCTTATTGGTGAAGAGAGATCAGTAGTAAGTCCAATAGCTGGTACAACAATTGATCCTGTTGATGAAACATATCAAGTTGGAGATAAAAAGATCACATTTATTGATACGGCTGGTTTAAGACGGCGTGGAAAAATTCATGGAATTGAAAAATTTGCTTTAATGAGAACAGAGGATATGCTTGCTCAAGCAAATGTAGCACTTTTAGTTCTTGATGCTTCACAATCTTTAAGTGATCAAGATGAAAAAATATCTGGACTTGTGGATCAATTTGGATTAGGTACTATTATTATCCTTAATAAATGGGATGAAAATATGGATACTTATGAAAAATTATCCCAAGAGATAAGAGGGAGATTTAAGTTTTTATATTATGCACCTATTGTTGCAGTGTCTGCAAAAACAGGTAGAAGCATAAATAAACTTGAAGAGAAAATCTTACATATCTTTGATAATTATCATAAAAGAGTACCAACATCTCTTTTAAATGAAACAATTGAAAAAGCTATAAGAAGACATGCTTTACCAAGTCCAGCTGGAAATAGACTAAGAATATATTTTGCTACACAATTTGATGCAAACCCACCAACAATAGCACTTATTATGAATAAACCAAAATATTTACACTTCTCATATAAAAGATACTTAATCAACTTTTTAAGAGATAATATTGATTTTGAGGGTGTGCCTATTAGAATAGTAGCAAGGGGACGAGGGGAGCGAAGTGCTGAGCAAGAGCAGTTTGAGGCTACATATCAAAGTTTTACACTTCCAAGTGATTTTGTATTATCAAAATTTGAAGAGGAAGCTGGCGATTTTGATGGTGAGACATTTTAAAATAAACAATAAAATTTAAAGGATAAAAATGACCAAATTAGCAATCATGGGTGCAATGGAAGAGGAGATTACTCCACTTTTAGAACACTTTACAGATATTAAAAAAAATGAGTTTGCAAAGAATACTTACTATGAGTGTAAACTAGGTGATTTAGATGTAGTAATAGCATATAGTAAAATAGGTAAAGTGTTTTCAACTCTAACTGCAACAACTATGGTTGAAAAATATGGTTGTGATACGCTTCTTTTTAGTGGAGTTGCTGGTGGAATTAATCCAAGTCTTAAAATTGGAGATTTAATAGTCGCTTCTAAACTTTCTCAACATGATTTAGATATAACTGCATTTGGTCATCCTCATGGATTTGTACCAGGTGGAGAGGTATATATAAGTACAAATGAAACACTTAAAAATATAGCTTTAGAAGTGGCAGCTGAAAATGATATAAAAATCATTGAGGGTATAATTGCAACTGGTGATCAATTTGTAGCTGATGAAAAACGAAAAGAGTTTATAGAATCGACTTTTAATGCAGATGCTTTAGAGATGGAGGGAGCTTCAGTTGCTGTTGTATGTGATGCTTTAAATGTACCATGTCTAATTTTAAGAGCCATTAGTGATACAGCTGATATGGATGCTGGTTTTAATTTTGATAAATTTTTAGAAACTAGTGCTAAGAACTCTGCAGAATTTTTAATTAAAGTTATAAAAAAAATCAATTCTTAAATTAAGCAATTTAAACAATATTTTTCGTTAAAATATTCACTGCATATAATTTAATATAGAGAATAGGTAATGAAAAATAAAATAATTCAAATAAAAGAAGAGATAAAAAAGCAAGTCATAGGTCAGTCAAATATGATTGATGCACTTTTAATAGGTCTATTTACTAATGGTCATATTTTATTAGAAGGTGTCCCTGGACTTGCTAAAACTACTACAATCAATGCTCTTGCAAAATCATTAAATCTTGACTTTAAAAGAGTTCAATTTACTCCAGATTTACTCCCTAGTGATATAATAGGAGCTCAAATATATGATATGAAAAGTGGTGACTTTAAAATCAAAAAAGGTCCTATTTTTACAAATTTACTACTTGCAGATGAGATAAATAGAGCGCCAGCAAAGGTTCAGTCAGCACTTCTTGAAGTTATGCAAGAGAGACAAGTAACTATAGGTGAAAATACATATAAAATAGACAATCCATTTTTAGTCTTAGCAACACAAAATCCAGTCGAGCAAGAGGGTGCATATAGTTTACCTGAAGCACAACTTGATAGATTTATGTTTAAAATAGTTGTTGGGTATAATACAAAAGATGAAGAGTATACTATAGCATCAAAAGTAGCAAACTCAACTTTTGAGACTATAAATTCAGTTTTAACATCTAGTGATATAGCTATTATAAAAGATGAGGTGAAAAATATCCACATAGATAAAGAGCTTGAAGAGTATATAGTTGATTTAATATTTGCTACAAGAGAACCAGAAAATTATAATCTTGTAGAGATAAAAGACTATTTACAATTTGGTGCAAGTCCAAGAGCTACTATTGATATGTTTAAAGCTGTAAAAGCTAGAGCATATTTAAGAGGAAATGAATATGTAACACCAGTTGATATAGCTTTATGTGTAAAAGATGTATTAAGGCATAGAATAATATTAAGTTATGAAGCGTTAGCTAGTGATATAACTGCTGATGATATTATTCAAAAAGTTTTACAAGCAGTACCTGTACCATAATTAAGGAAATTTAATGAATAAAGAAAATTTAGAAAAACTTCAAAAACTATCAAAAGGCTTATCTATAATGTATGTAGAGGATAGTATAACTTTACAAAAGCAAGTTGGTAGATTTTTAGGTAAGTTATTTGATAAGTTTTATCAAGCTTATGATGGCTTAGATGGGTATGAAAAATATAAAACTTTTTTACCTGATATTGTAATTACCGATTTAACTATGCCTAAAAAAAATGGTTTAGAGATGATTGTTGATATAAAAGAGTTAAATCCTGAGGTAAAAATCATTGTATTATCGGCTCATAATGATGATGTAGCACTTCTTCAAACTATAGATTTAGGTATTGTAGAGTTTATAAAAAAGCCAGTTGATTTAGATAAGTTAACAGAAGCTATTATTGGTGCTGTTTCTCAATCTTCACATCTTGAGGGGATAGAGCAATGTTTTCATGATGTGAAAATTGTATTTGAACAAAATGTTCAAGTTGGGTTTATAAATACTTTTAAAGGTATGCCTATTCAAAATGATGGTAAGATTATTGGTGTTAAGGATGATGAGTTTATAGTACAAGTGCCAAAGATGCAAATAATAGCCATGAAAAATGAAAACCATACGGTTATGAAATTTAAAACTACTAATAGACATATGCAGGTGTTTGTTTTAAAAGTAGATGAGAAACAAAACCTTATAACTTTAACAAAACCAAACTATATAAATTTCAGTATGAGAGAATTTAAATATAAAAGAATCATAGTTGACAAAAGCTTTAAAGTAGGACTTCATATCCATAATAAAAATATTGAAATATTAGCAATTGATGTGTCTTTTATCTCATTAGCGATGTACACAGAAGATCATAAAACACAAATGAAACTAAATGATGAGATAGACTTAACTCTTGGTTTTGAAGTATATAGTCCAACAGTAGCAATACTTGAAAAGAAATTTGTAAAAGTATTTGCTAGAGCAAAAATAATCAGAATGACTCCATATAAAAGTGGTCTTCAAGTAGTTGTTTCTTTAAATATTAAAAAATCTGATGAGAGTACATTTCATAAATATTTACAAGAGAGAGAGATGGAGATTTTAAAAGAGTTTAAGGCATTACTTAAAAAATAGATTAACAAAAGGGTGAAAATGGAAGAGGAACAATTAGATACAAAAAAACTTAAAAAAACGATATTTTTCACCATTTTAGTAATAAGTTTGTTCTTAACTATTTTAATCTATTTTTTTACATATAAAGTACAAGAACTAAAGTTTGAGCATCTAAAACAAGAGCAAGAGTTAAAACTACATAACTCAATTAATAATATTATGGAATCGTATATTAAAAGATATAATTCCACTTTAGAGAGATTTCTAACGAATAAAAATATAATCAAATTATTTAAAGATGAAAATAGAGATGAACTCTATGGAGTATTAAAACCGCAATGGGATATTATTAAAAAAGAGAACAAAAATATTACAGTGATGCATTTTCATAAAAGTGATGGAACATCACTTCTAAGACTTCATCAGTTTGATAAATATGGCGATAATATAGCGAAAGTTCGTCCAATGTTACAAAAAATCCATAAAGAACATAAAGTGATAATTGGTTATGAAACAGGTCTTTATGCTATAGTATTTCGAATAATATATCCTATATTTGACAATGAAAAGTATATAGGTGCTTTAGAGATAGGTATAAACCCAAATGGATTTATAGATAGTGTTGATACATTTTCTAATGTAAATGGTGCATTATTTATTAAAGATAATCATCTAAAACTTTATAAAATAGATATAGATATAGATATTAAAAAAGGTGGATTTACTTTACAATCAAATATCACAAAAGAACAAATGGATATAATAGGTCAACTACCAGATAATTACAATTTTTCACTACATAATGTTTATGAAAATGATGGTAAAAAATATATTTTACACACTATCCCTGTCAAGGACTTTCAAAATGAGATAGTAGCAAATCTTTTATTTTTTTATGATATTTCAATTTTAAATCAAACAAAGTATTTTTTATTGTATTCTATTATTGGTAGTTTTATAATATTTATCTTAATAATTTTATATTTAATCAAAAGACAGCTAGATAAATTTGAATCACAATTAACAGAATCATACCTCACACTAATAAGTAAAATGATAGATTCAAAACAAACATATTTGGACTTTTTTAATAATACAAATAGTGCAGATATTGTTTTAGAGTTTGATGAGGAAAAAACTATATTTAAAATCAAAGCTTTAAATAATATGGTTAAAAAGATTGAAAATATAACTTTAAGTACTTTAAATGGAAAAAATATATTAGAAATTTTACCAGGAATAGAAAAAGCTGGATTGCTTAAAATAATAAAAGATGTTGCAAATAGTGGTAAATCAATACAGATGCCAGTTGTATTTTATAAAGATGAGATAAGAAGTGGATATAGAGAGTATTATGTTTTTAAATTATCAAGAAATAGTGTAGTTATATCGTACTCAGATTTTACAAAACAAAAAGCTCTTGAAGATGAGCTAAAAGATAAAGAACAGATAATGATAGCTCAATCAAGACATGCAGCAATGGGTGAGATGATAAGTATGATAGCACATCAGTGGAGACAGCCAATTGCTGTTATATCTATGGGTGCAAATAATATAATGGTTGATATAGAACTTGATATGGTAACTAATGAAGAACTTGAAGATATAGCAAAAGATATTTTAGGTCAAACACAGTATTTAACTAAAACAATTGATGATTTTAGAGATTTTTTTAAACCAAAAAAAGATAAAGAGTTGTTTTTTGTAAAAGATATATTTGAAGAAGCTTTAAAAGTGATAGGTAAATCTTTAGAGAATAATGATATAGAGTTGATAAAAGATTGTAAATACGATAAAGAGATATATAGTTATTCAAGGGAACTTTTGCAAGTATTTATAAATATAATAAAAAATGCAAAAGAGGTTTTGATTGATAATAGTACTAAAGATGCAACTATATCAATAAGCTGTGGTAAGTCTGAAGATAATATGGTATTAATAAAAATAGAAGATAATGCAGGTGGAGTTCCTATTGAAATAATGGATAAAATATTTGAACCATATTTTTCAACAAAAGATGAAAAAACTGGTACAGGTTTAGGTCTTTATATGTCTAAAACAATAATTGAAAAACACCTTAATGGTCTTTTAACTATTGAAAATAGTGATAAGGGTGCTTGTTTTAAGATTAAATTACCTATTACTTAAAAAAGCTCTAACATCTTCACCACTTCATCAACTTCAAAGCAGATTAAATCTGTTTTAGTTGATGGTTTTTGAGCTATGATAGCTTTTTTTATCCCTTGCGATGAAGCTTCTTTTAGTCTTGTTTCCATACTGTAAACATCTTTGATCTCACCTGTTAAACTAACTTCTCCTATAAAAATAGATTCTTTTGAAATAGGTCGATTTCTAAAACTACTTATTATGGCTCCTATTACAGCTAAGTCACATGAACTCTCTTTTACTTTTATACCACCACTTATATTTATAAAAACATCATAAGCATTTAAAGGAAGGTCTAGTTTTTTTTCTAAAAGAGCTAAAAGCATATTTAATCTATTTGTATCAAATCCTGTAGCACTTCTTTTTGGATTGGGATATGTTGATTCTGTTACAAGGGCTTGAACTTCAAGTATAAGTGCTCGACTTCCTTCAACTGCAACAGTTAGACAACTTCCACTTTGGGGTTTTGTAGAATCAAAAAATCTTCTATTTATATCTTTTGCACTCTCTAATCCTTTTTGAGTCATCTCAAATATACCAATTTCACTAGTACTTCCAAATCTATTTTTAAATCCACGAAGCATTCTTATCTCTTTACTACTCTCCCCCTCAAAGTATAAAACTGTATCAACCATATGCTCTAAAACTCTTGGACCTGCGATACTTCCATCTTTTGTTATATGTCCTATAATAAACATCGCTATTTCAGATTCTTTTGCTTTTCTCATCAGCTCAAATGTTATCTCTCTTACTTGAGATACGCTACCTGGTGCTGAAGTAAGTTTATCTGAATATATAGTTTGAATAGAATCAATTATAGCTACCTCATAATCTTCCCTTACAAGCTCGTCTTGTATAGCTTCTAGTGAAATTTCAGAGAGTAAAAAAAGCTTATCTTCATTTGCATCAAGTCTAGTGGCACGCATTTTTATTTGCCCACCTGATTCTTCACCTGATACATACAAAACTTTTTTTCCCGATTTAGCAAGATTTCCTGCTATTTTAAGTAAAAGTGTTGATTTACCAACACCTGGACTCCCACCTATTAGGGTTAAACTTCCAGGTACAACTCCACCACCTAAAACTAAATCAAACTCCTCATTAAAAGTTGAGAACCTTGTCACATTGTCTTGTTCTATTTGTGTAATTGGTATAGCTTTTGAAGTTTGACTTGAGAGTTTTGCTACTTGCTTATTCACCTCTTGCTGTTCACTTGATAGCTCAACAAAGCTATCCCAACCGCCACAACTTGGACATTTCCCAAGCCATTTTGCACTTTGCTCTCCACAATGTTGACACTCAAATATTGAACTCTTTTTTTTAGCCATAATTTTATCCCTTATATTTGGAATTATATCTATAAATAACTATATTTTCATCATGTTATAATAGATAATATAATATAATCAATCAATAATAAAAGAGGTTTATATATGAAAACAGTATTAATTGTAGATGATAGTATAACTGTATTAGAGATGCTTGATGAAAAGATATCTAACAGATTAAATGTAAATATTTTAAAAGCTGAAACATATAAAGATGCTGTAAAGCATATACTACAAAATAAGAATATACATGTAGCTATATTAGATCTAAATTTACCAGATGTTAAAAGAGGTGATATTGTTGATTTTGCTATTGGCAAGCATATATCAAGTATTGTTTTAACAGGTGAGGTTGATCCTGATGTTAAAAAAGAGATATTAAAAAAAGATATTATAGATTATATTATAAAAGATGATATTAACTCTACAAAACAACTTCTTAACATCCTTGAGAGAACATTAAACAACTATAATACAAATGTATTACTAGTAGATGATTCAGCACTACAACTATCTGTTGCTTTGAAGTTTTTAAACGATATGAAAATAGATGTAACAACAGCAGAGGATGGTTTAAAAGCATTTGATATACTTGAAAACTCAGACAAAAATTTCTCATTGGTACTTACAGATTATAACATGCCAAATATGGACGGTATGGAACTAACAACTAAAATAAGAGAAAAATACCAAAAAGATAAGTTAGGTATCATTGTACTTAGTGCAAATGACACTCCAGATATATCTGCTGAGTTTATTAAGATTGGTGCAAATGACTTTATCAATAAACCTTATACGCAGATTGAATTTAAAACAAGAGTAAACTCAAATCTAGAGCTTTTAGAGCTTTTTGAAAAAACAAGAGATTTAGCAAATAAAGATTTCTTAACAGGTTCATACAATAGAAGATACTTTTTTGAAGCAGGAGGTGCAATTTACCTCAAAAATCAAAGAGGCAAAAAAGATATAGCTGTAGCTATGTTTGATATAGATAAGTTTAAAAATATAAATGATACTTATGGTCATGATGTTGGTGATGTTGCTATTCAAGAGATTGCAAGAATATTAGATGACAACTTACGAACATCTGATTTAGTTGCTAGATTTGGTGGGGAAGAGTTTTGTGTATTATTAGAGGAGATATCACTTGAAGATGTTGAGTTACTATTTGAAAAAATTAGAGCCGCATTTGAATCAAATATACTAAAAGTAGGTGAGATAGAGATAAAATATACTGTATCTGTAGGTGTTTGTTATGGTATGGAGGATGATTTAGAGGATATGATTAAAAAATCTGATGAGGGTCTATATTATTGTAAAAACAATGGTAGAAATCAAGTAGCAATAAATAAATAATATTAAAAAGAAAATATGGAGAAAAGATGAACTATACTGATATATTAATACTTGGATGGAATCTAAACGCATTAATGTTTGTAATAAACTTATTAATTGCTATAAATATAATAAGAACAAATGAAGCGGATCAATTTCAAAAGGAATCTGAAACACTAAGGGAATTAAGTGAACAGATGCAAGAATATTATCCAAATAAACAATATGAGACTCTTTTAAGTTATGCTATACCTTTTACAGCTTTTTATAGAATACTATTCAAACTTCTTGAGATGGTTATGTTTTTTAATAAAAACAGAGGTACTAAAATATATGATTTTATAGTTTATAAATACCAAACAGATATCAACAAAGCAAAGAATAGGTAATATATGAAAAATGTATTTTTTATAATACTTATCTCTTTTATTTTAATAGGTTGTAACCAATCTGCAACTTCGGTATTTAAAAAAGACCCAATTTATGCTCAAAACCTACAATACACAAAACTAATAAAAGTTTTAAATAAAGATCAAGAGATAGAAGCTATTGTAAACATAACTTATTTAAACTCAGTAAATTCTAAAAAGTATAATAATAATTCACAAAACTTTTTAGTAGGTATCTATAAAGAGGATTTGAATACTACAAATTATATGTTGACTATGAATGAGCTTTTAAATGTAAATATTAAAGCAATAGATAAAGACTCAGTAGAGTATAAAAACATAGCTTTTAAAAACAACTGGGCAGAGTATTATATATATACTTTCGTTGATTTAGAAACAAAAGTTTTAACTCTTAAATATTTCAACCCTAATGTTGGTAAGGGTTCTGTATCTTTTGAAAAAGAGTAGAGAGTTTTATTTTATTATTTTTGTTTAGATGGTTTTGATAAACATAATAGTTTGCTAATACTTTTTTACCATATTTTTTAGTTTCATCATAAGGTAAAAGTTCCATACTTAAAAAAGGTTCATACTCCCCTTTTTTAAACAAACCTTGTTTTAATATTCTGTTTGTAAATCCTATTCCACCATTGTATCCATAGGCTATAAGAAGTGGATGTTTTAATCTTTTTTCAAGAAAATTCAAATGATGATTAGCATACCTTAGGTTTGTTTTTGGCTTGAGCTGTTTATCTATATCATACTTATCTTTTAGCTCTTTTGCTATAGCTTTACTTAAAAATGGCATTATTTGCATAGTACCCATAGCATAAGCACTAGATATAGATGTAGGGATAAATCTACTCTCTTGCCTTGCTATTGCATATATCAAAGCTTGTCTACTTTGTTTATAATCTCCTATATACTTATTATATGGGGTGATAAAATATGAGTTTCTATATCGATCATATCTCTCTTTTACAAAAGCTAGATGACCTATTGTTTCAAAAGAGTTAAATAAGTCTTGATATTTTAAAAGTTTTTTATCATCCATCTTTTTACTTTCATTTAGTACTTTAAGCCATTTAAATGGGTCATCAATATCAAAACTTTTTTTGTTGCTACTTTTTTGTTTTATTTCAAATATAATATTTGTTTGTTTTTTATTTAAAATCTCACTTGCATATAAACTATAAAGATTTATATCCCAACTTGAAGCTAGTTTTTTTAGATATTTTTTGTCATTAGTTAGTTTATACTGCCAAAAAGTTATATTGTCTTTTTGCATCTGGTAGTAGGCTTTTTTGTAGGCATCTTCTAAATAAACTGTTGCTATATCATCTTTTTTATTTACAATTGCATTAATTGCAAGATGAAATGTTGTTTTGAAATCCAAACCTTCAGGGTTCACATGCAAAAGAGAAGCTTGTGCTTTTTTCATATTTTTGTTAGTAACTATTAGTTTTACTGTTTGAGCAAATTGTTTGTGTGGCTTTAGCTCTTTTATTAAATTAAGTGGGAAATAGTTATTGAAATATTTGGCTCTATATACCCCTCCACACTCATTAAATGTATTAAAAAAAGTATCTGGTGTACTTTGTTCTAAAGATTTAAAAGGGATAGCAGAGTTTAAAATATCAAGTTTCTTTTTAAGTTTAGGATAATTATTTTCTATTTTATCTATAACTTGTTCTAGATTATTTTTTGATAGTTTAGTGGCTTCATAAACAGTAAGTCCAGATTGAATACAATAATCTTCTTTTTTTATCAAAGATGAAGTTTTCATCCTCATACATGATTTTAGTTTTTTAAAACTATCATCATCTGATTTATTAGCAAATCTGTAAAAAATTTTGTTGTTGAGATATCTTACTTGCTCTATTGCTTTAAGAGACTGTTCTGGGCTTATATCTTGGTTTAAATACCTATAGATGTAAAAATCCTTAGCTATACTTTTTGGTTGTTTCTCTAGCCAGTTAAGGGTTATTGTTTCTTGAGCAAATATATTTATTGTAATTAATAGTGGTAATAAAAGTTTCATAAAATCTATTTTATTTCATGTGATATATAAAAAGTAGTTATACCAAAATCTTGATCATAAGTAACACTATCTTTTGAAGTAAAATTAGATATTATAGCTCTAGCTTTTATATAAGAATTTGCTTTTGCTACTCTTTCTTTTTTATCATTTGAAGTTATTATACTCTTATCATGTGATTTTTTAAATGTTTTTGCTCTTTGCTCATCTGTAAATGATATTTTTATAATATTTATCTCTCTTTTTACATCTATAATAGCTTTTTTTGATAAGTCTTCAAATCTTAATAATCTATTTCCATGAGATGATATTTTCATTGTTATTGCTGTTTCTATATCTTTTTCATCTTCAATTATAACATACTCATTGCCATTTACTTTTACAATTTTTTCAGATATTCTTTTTATCTCTTTGATTGTAGTTTTTTTACCTTTTGCCATCTTATCTCCATTTTCAATTTAAAATCATTATATCATAAATAGAATAATCCATTTCTAAAGTATCGAATAGAAGCAAAGCCACTTGCTTTTGTAGTTTGTATTTGCATTACCTGAACATCACTCACTATTGCACCTAAAGCTATTATTGAAAAGTTTTTATCTTGATATTTTTCAACCATATTTTTTAGATTATTTATCCCTTTAGGGGAACCTTTATTTTCTTTAAAAAATATTGGAGAATATGTAACGGCATCACTACCTAGCTTTTTAGCAAGCCTAATCTCATCTTCACTGTGACAACTAATTATTGTGTAAAGATTGTTTAGTTTAGCAATTTTTATTTTATCAAATTGTGTTGATGTAAGATGTATACCATCAAAACCTAGCTCTAATGCTAATTCTAAATTGTTGTTTATTAATACTTTTGGTATGTTATATTTTTTGGAAACATTAAGTGCAGTTTTTGCTAAAGATCTTATATCTTTTGATTCTTTATCCCTAAAACAAAGCATATTAACTTGATGTTTTGATAAGCTTTTTGATAAGTTTTTTTCTAGAGATTCATTTGTATTTCCAAACTCTCCTGGATCAGTAATAAAGTAAGATATAAAAAAAGGAGACTTATTTAAAGCATCCTTTTTAGTATTTTTGTTTGTCATAAATATTCATTTAAAACAATTAATTGATACATTCAGTATCTATTAATGCTCAGTCGGAACATTAATAGAGACAATTGTTATCAATTAATGCTCATTCGGAACATTAATAGAGACAATTGTTATCAATTAATGCTCATTCGGAACATTAATAGAGACATCTAGTCTCAATTAATGATCCTCTTCATGCATCATAATAGATCCAGAGATGTAAACATATGTAAGAATCATAAAAATAAAT
>JAYEMI010000002.1:14280-18587 GCA_034718015.1 Campylobacterota bacterium
GACAATTGTTATCAATTAATGCTCATTCGGAACATTAATAGAGACATCTAGTCTCAATTAATGATCCTCTTCATGCATCATAATAGATCCAGAGATGTAAACATATGTAAGAATCATAAAAATAAATGCTTGTAATACACCAAATGAAAATAGGAAGAAAAATCCTGGTAAAGGTGCAATCCATGGAACTAACATTAAAAGTACCATTAAAAACATATCATCACCCTTTACAGATCCAAAAAGTCTAAATGATAAAGATACTATTCTAGAGATGTGAGAAATAATTTCAATTGGAAACATTAAAGGAGCTAATGCAGGAACAGGTCCCATCATATGCCCTAAGTATTTACCAGCACCATTTTCTTTAAAACCTAAGTAGTTATAGTAACAAAATACTATAATAGCTAAAGATAAAGTAAAGTTAATATTACCTGTAACTGATTCAAAGCCTGGGAAAATACCCATCATATTTGCTACAAATATTAAAAGACCTAATGTTGCAATAAGTGGCATATATGTTTTAGCATTTTTTTCACCCATTGAATCTGTACCAATACTTACAACACCTTGTAAGTACGCCTCCATAACATTTTGTGTACCTGTTGGTACAAGTTGAATCTTACTTTGTGCTGCTCTTGCTATTAACATAACAATTACCACTGTAAGTGCTAAGTGTGATAATATAATCCACTCTTGACCGTGACCACCAATAGCACCAAAGAATGTAAATAATCTACCTTCCATTTTTCTTCCTTTTGTTTTGTCTGTTTTTAGAACTAATTTTGCGTAATTATAGTGTAAAGTTTATAAATTGTTTATAAATCTTATAAGTTTTTATAACTCTTTAAATCTAAATCCACTATTTTTTAGTTCATTTCTAATACTTGTTTGATGTTCAAACCCTTTTGTTTCAAGACTTATTGTTACATTTGCATCACCAAAATCAAGAGATAATGAATTTCTATCATAATCGATTTGTACAATATTTGCATTAAGATTTTCAAAAGTATTTGTAAGATTTTTTAAGCTTCCTGGCTTATCTATTAATGTTACTATAAGATTCATTTTTCTTGCAGATTTAACTAAACCTTTCTCTATAATTTGAGCCAACATAGTTACATCAATATTTCCTCCACTTAAAGGTAGTACTATAGTTTTACCATCTAAATTAGATATTTTATTATGCATTAGTGCAGCAGTTCCAACAGCACCAGCACCTTCAACTACAAGCTTATGTTGCTCTAGTAAAAATAGTATTGCTGATGCTATCTCTTTGTCTTCTACTTCAACAATCTCATCAACTAAATCCAATACATAATCAAGCATTTTAGGTGTAGTGTCTCTTACTGCAATTCCATCTGCAATAGTTCTTACACTTACAGAATCAATTGGTGTTTTTAGCTCAAAAGAATTTTTCATCGCTTTAGCACCAGATGCTACTACGCCAATTATTTTAATATTTGGTTTTAAATGTTTTGCTGCAGTAGCTATACCACTTATAAGTCCACCACCACCAATTGGTACAACAATTATATCAATATCATCTATCTCTTCAAAAATCTCTAAAGCAATAGTACCTTGACCATTTATAACATCATCATCAGCAAAAGGATGAACAAATGATTTGTTGTATTTTTCTGTATAATTTAAGGCATATCTATAAGCTTCATCATAGTTTGCTCCATGAAGTATAACTTCAGCATCATAAGAAGCGACACCACTCACTTTAGTAAGAGGTGTCGCTTCAGGCATAATTATTGTTGCATCACAATTAAAATGTTGTGCACTATAAGCTACACCTTGTGCATGATTTCCAGCACTCGCAGCTACTACACCTTTTGATCTTTCATCTTCAGATAGAGTTGCTATTTTATTATAAGCACCTCTTAGTTTAAAACTTCCAGTTAGTTGAAGGTTCTCTTTTTTTAAGTATATATTTGCATTCAAGTTTTTACTTAAAATAGGTGCAAATGCCATAGGGGTAGGTCTTATAATACCATTTAATCTTTTTTTTGCTTTGTTTATATTATCTATATTTATCATTTTGCGATTGTACAAAAATATAGATAAAAACATCTAATGGTAATAAATAAGTATTAAAGTGAATTTTAGATATTATCGCAATATATAAACTAATAAAAAAGGTAAATAAAATGAATGATTATATATTAGTAGCTGGTACAGCAAATCCAAAGTTTGCTAAAAAGGTAGCAGATACTTTAGGTAAAGATTTAGCTGAAGTAGAGGTTAAAAGATTTAGTGATGGTGAGATTAATGTAAATATAACTGAATCTGTAAGAGGTAAAGATATCTTTATAATCCAACCAACATGTGCACCTGCAAATGATAATTTAATGGAAATTTTAATAATAGTTGATGCATTAAAAAGAAGTAGTGCAGGTACAATTAATGCAGTTATACCATATTTTGGATATGCAAGACAAGATAGAAAAGCAGCCCCTAGAGTTCCTATTACTGCAAAATTAGTTGCTGATATGCTTGAAACCGCAGGTGTTCAAAGAGTTATCACTGTTGACCTTCATGCTGCTCAGATTCAGGGATTTTTTAATATCCCTGTTGATCACCTAGTTGGGGCAAATCTTTTTGTTGAGTATATCCAAAATAAAAATTTGAAAAATCCTATTATTGCTAGTCCAGATGTTGGTGGGGTGGCTCGTGCTAGAGGATATGCTGAAAAACTTGGATATGACTTAGTTATTGTTGATAAAAAAAGAGAAAAAGCAAATGAATCTGAAGTTATGAATATAATTGGTGAAGTTGAAGGTAGAGATGTAATAATACTTGATGATATGGTTGATACTGCAGGAACTTTAACAAAAGCTGCTGATGCCCTCAAAATAAAAGGTGCTACAAGTGTTATGGCATGTTGTACACATGGTGTTTTAAGTGGTCCTGCATTTGAAAGAATTACAAATAGCAGTTTAGATGAGTTGGTTATAGCTGATACTATACCACAAGAACCTCATGATAAAATCACAGTTTTAACAGCTTCAGAAATAACAGCAAAAACAATTAAAAGAATATATACAAATGAATCTATTCAAAACTTGTTTTTATAATATATAATTTAAGAAAGAAATAGATGAAAAGTTTGCAAAGCAAAATTAGAAATTTTAGTATCATAGCTCATATTGATCACGGTAAAAGTACATTAGCAGATAGAATTATACAAGAGTGTGGAAGTGTAGCAGATAGAGATATGTCTGCTCAAGTTATGGATACTATGGATATTGAAAAAGAGCGTGGTATTACTATTAAAGCTCAATCAGTTAGACTTGATTATGTAAAAGATGGTGAACACTATATATTAAACCTTATTGACACTCCAGGGCATGTTGATTTCTCTTATGAGGTAAGTAGAAGTTTAGCTTCATCTGAGGGTGCTTTACTTATAGTTGACTCTACTCAAGGTGTTGAAGCACAAACTATAGCAAATGTATATATTGCTATGGAAAATGATTTGACTTTAATGCCTGTTGTTAATAAAATAGACCTGCCATCAGCAGATCCAATTAGAGTTTTAGAAGAAACTGAAGAGGCTATTGGTTTGGATTGTACAGAGCATAATCTTATCTCAGCTAAAACTGGTCTTGGTGTAAAAGAGCTTATTGATTCTATTGTTGATACTATACCACCCCCTTGTGGAGATGAAACTGCTCCTACAAAAGCACTTATTTATGATAGTTGGTTTGACAACTATTTGGGTGCTTTAGCCTTGGTGCGAGTTTATGATGGTAGTATCAAAAAAGGTCAGATGCTTAGAATGATGAATACAAAAGTTGAACATAAAGTTCTTGACCTTATGTATCCACACCCATTAAAAAAACAAAAAACTTCTGAGATTCAAACAGGTGAAATTGGTATTGTTATTTTAGGTCTTAAAACAACAGAGAGTATTGTTGTAGGTGATACTATGACTGATGCAAAAAATCCAACAGCAAATATCATTGACGGATTTGAACCAGCTAAACCATTTGTATTCGCAGGACTTTATCCTATTGATACTGATAAGTTTGAAGATTTAAGGGATGCATTAGAGAGACTTCAATTAAATGATAGTTCTATTAGTTTTGAACCTGAATCTTCAGCAGCACTTGGTAGTGGATTTAGAACAGGGTTTTTAGGTATGCTTCATATGGAGGTTATCAAGGAGAGATTAGAGCGAGAGTTTAATCTTGATCTAATAGCAACAGCTCCAACAGTTGTATATAAAGTGCTTACAACTTCAGGTGAAGAGCTTATGATACAAAACCCTTATGAGTTACCTGCTGTTAATCATATAGAAA
>JAYEMI010000003.1:0-18403 GCA_034718015.1 Campylobacterota bacterium
TTTCAAATATATCTTTTAAACCACTTTCAGTAAAAAAGATTAATAATTCTTTTTTAATATTTTCATCAATAGTATCATAAAAAATATATTTTTTATTTTCAGCTACCAAGGTATCCATATTTGTAATAATAGGAGTATCACTTAATTTATCTTTTCTAACTGCTATTAGTAGTGGTAAAGCTTGCCTAGTTTTTGGGTATTCTGTAATTAGTTTTATAAACTCATCTTCAATATCGTCTTTACCAATTAAATAGTTTAGGATATTTAATTCAACTTCTACAGTTTTTACATTTAATTTTATTTTTTCAAAATTTGTAAAATAATCCCATGTAAATATTGAATCTTGAAATGTTTCTTTTAAATTTTTAAAATTATTCATTAATTTGAACCTTATATGATATACAATCTTTTGTATAGTTATTTTTAATATCTTCACTATGAATAATATCAAACTCTGCATCATTTGTTTTAAAGTCATAATTATATACCCTATAAAGAAAATAATTATTTATGTTTTTAGTCATAAAATTTAATTCATTTTTTGAAATAAAAAAATCTGTATTAAAGTCTTTAGTTGTTGTTTTAACTTCAATATACTGGGTTATGCCATTTTTGATTGCTCTAATATCATAACCTATAGTATCATCTGATAATGAAATGTGATCTACCGTATAGTTATCTTGTTCTAAATGTTTTACTACTAATTTTTCTCCCATTAAGCCTAGTAAAGTTTTATATTTTTGTTCTTCAATATAATCTTTTTTTCTTATTTTATTTGTTGTTTTAGTTGCTTTATGTTGTTTATTAAATCTTAAAGTTCCACTTGTTCTTTTATTATTTATTATGCTTGTTTTTGTATCTTCTAAACTTCTATTAAATCCCAATTCATAAGCACAAATTAAACATTTGTGTCTACCTTGAGAACTTTTTTGGTTATCATGGATTGATTCAATCCTATATATTGGTGCTTGACTGCCATGTTCGCAAGTTTCGTATCCAGTTTTATCAAGTAGATTTTTATGCAATTGTCCATCTTCTAAACCATAATTATATGCACAAATAACACATTTATGTCTCCCTACACCACCTTGATTATAACCAAGTTCATCAATATCATTTTTAGACATTGAATTATTTTGTTCACATATTTGCACTTATATTCCTACTGCTTATTAAAACTTCATTGATTTTTCCACGACCACTACTCTTACTATTAATAAATCTATTGGCTTGAACAAAATCAATACTATGGTCTTGATATAAATCTTTTATAAAATCAGTATCAGAATTACTATGTAAAACAAAACATTCTTTTTTATTCAATTTTTCAAATACTTTAAATAATTCTTTTTGTTTATCATCTAAAAAGTCATTTTCATTATATGCTGTAAAGTTAGCAGTTGTAGTTAATGGATAATATGGAGGGTCAAAATAAACTAGATCATTTTTACTTGCATTATTTATAACATCACAAAATGATTTATTTGATATTATAGCATTTTGCAATGCTTCACTTGCACTTAAAATTGTATCTCTATCTGCAATATTTGGATTTTTGTAACTTCCAATTGGGGTATTAAAATAACCCTTTTTATTTACTCTATAAAGTCCATTAAAACAAGTTTTATTAAGATAAATAAATCTTGTTGCTCTTTCAATATCAGTTAAACTTTTAAAATTCTCTTGTCGATCTATTTCTCTAACTTGATAATAAAACTCTTTATTATGTTTTTCTTTAAATTCTTCGAGACTATCTATTAGTTTATAGGGATTACTTTTAACTACATTGTATGTATTTACTAATTCAGTATTTATATCAGAAAGGTATATTTTTTTATCTTTTAATAAGCCTTGCGAATATAATTCAAAAAAAACAGCTCCACCACCTAAAAATGGCTCATGATAATTTTCAAATTTTTTTGGAAATTTTTCAAGTAACTGTTTTAATAAACCTCTTTTACCACCTACCCATTTAATAAATGGTTGATATTGTTTTGTATAAACGGTATTTATTCTAATTGTCACAACCAACAACCTTTTTAATTTATTTTATATTGCTCTATTTTATCATATTTATTTAAATAGTATTTAAAATTAGATTATAAATTTTTAAATTTAAATATAATATAAAATTTTTGGCTCAATAATTATAAATTTTTCTATTTCTCTTTTTGTGTTATAATGTGCTAAAATTGTGTTCAAATTAGCTATGTTTTACTGTAATAGCAGTTTTATATTTTGTTAGAAAGTCAATAAATAAGGTGTTTTAATCTTTTTACCGTATTATACGATACAATTTTTAATAACTTTACCTATAAAATAACCAAGGATATAACTTGCAACCAAACATAACAAAAATTGCTAATGCAATACTTTACATGCTAGACAATAAAGTCTCTAATCTAAATGATAAAAAACTATCTATTTTACTTTTTTTAATTGATTTTAATCATATTGAAAAATCAGGAAACAAAATATTTGATGAACTATATATAAAAAACAATAGAAACCCGGAACCTAAAACAATGTCAAATCTATTTGATATCATTGCAAATAATGATGACCTAGAAGAGGAGGATGATAGACTATACCTTATTCAAGAACTACTAGACCACTTAGATATAGAGGTGTTAAAAAAGTCAAACTATATTGAACTAAAGTTTATAAAAATGGAAGAGGAGTTTGACAAAAGTTTATTTTTAGAAGAAGAGCTAACAACAATAAAAGATATAACAGAACAGTACAAAAATGAAACAGCTAGAAAAATAGCAAATAGATGTTTTAGTATAGACAAAGTAAGAGAAACTTTAAATAGTGAAGTTATAATATAAAATTATTCTATACTACTATAATGCAACTCTAACCCTTTAGAAGTTGTAACAAACCCATTTATATTTATCTTTCCATCGTGTACTAGCTTGTGATGTTTTTTACACAGTGGAATTAGATTAAATTTGTGGTTTTGGTTTATATGACCTATGAAGCCTTTTTCATCACTGTTTTTTTGCTCTTTTATATGATGTACATCATCAACTGTAGCTCCACAAATTGCACAAGAAGCTATATATAGGTCTTTGTTGTATGTACTTGTCTTTTTCTTTGATAGTCTCTCGATTGTATCATATTCATCCGTTAATCTTTTTCTTATATCATTTGCAGTTTTTAAAAACTCTTTATCCATATGAAGTGACTTTGCAAACTCTAAACCATACATACTACTTCCACTTCCATATGCTAATTTTCTATTAAATATAAGCTTATCATCCTGTTCATGATATAAAACACTAAGATGCAAACAGATTATATTTCGTAAATTTTCTATCTCTTTTATCTCTGGAAGTTGATGCAAGTGTGTAGCAAACACAAATATTGATTTAAGTTCGGCTAATTTTAAAATAGCAGATGCTACTATACTAACTCCACTCATAGTTTCTGTACTATGACTTATCTCATCACCTAAAATCAAAGAGTTTGATGTAGCTCTATTAAAAATATTTTTTAATTCAAGCATCTCAACTGCAAAAGAGGATAAACCTTTTGCAATATTATCACTTCCTGATATTCTTGTAAACATCTCATCAAACAAACAAAATCTCATCGATTTAGCAGGTACAAAAAAACCAGCTTGAGCCATAATTACAGCTATACCAATTGATTTCATTAAAGAACTTTTACCACTACTATTTATACCATACAACAAAACACCATGCATATGATTATCTACTATACTAAGTGGTTTCGCATTTTTTATTATTACATTTTCTTTATACTCTTTTGAACTTTTATTTAAATCTCCAAGAATTATATCGTTTGGTACATAGATACCATTTTGTTCTGTTGATTCTATTATAGAGTGTCGTAAATCTATTAGTTCTACAAAACTTGAGCCATTCTTTTTATCTTTAAAATCATCTTTTGAAACAATCTTTGGTTCTATATAGTTAAACTTTTTTGCTGTTTTTATATTTGATACTGTTAAGTCAATCTCTGCAATAAACGACACTAAATCCAAAAGAATAATAGAAAATTTCTTTTCATAAACAGCAATCATCTCTTTAAAAACTATCTTATTTAGCTCTATTATTTTTTGTAAATTGTGTACATACTTATCACTTATTGTAGCTGTAAGATTATTTGTAATCTTTACACTAGAAGTTTGTACTTTTATATTAAAATCTTTGAATAAATATAGTTCATCATCTATTATTAGATGTGATTCTAAAAGCTCTTTTTTTATACTACTGTATCTATTTTTTGTAAGACCTATAAAAAACCCATCTTTTCCAAGTCTAGTTATTGAGATAAGATTTTTATCTTCAGAATTTAGATATTTTAAAATATGATCTTTAAATATATCCAGTTTTGATTTTAGTTGTTGATTTTCTTTTAGAAGTGAGTCTATTTTACTATTTATTCCACTTGCTATTATATTTGAATCTATATCTTTTAACATAAACTTTCCACACGAAGTTAAATCAAAAGTATCATCTATAGTTTTTAAAAAGATATCAATTTCACTACTACTGCAAGGTGGTTTTACAAAATTATAGTTCTCCATAAACTTAACTATCTCTTTTATACTATCAAGCGAATCATACAAATAATTAAGTTCAAAAGGGTGAAGTCTATTTAGTTTTATCCGTCTTGTCAGCCTCTCTATATCATATATATTTGCTAAAGCTCCCTCAATTGGGGTATGGTAGTCATACAAATCTTTTGATAGTTTATATCTTCTCTTTAACTCTTTTTCATCTTTTATTGGATGAGTTAACCTCTCTTTTAAGAGTCTTTTCCCCATTGCAGTTGAAGTATTATTTATAAGCTTAAGTAAATTTGGCTGGTGTGGAGTCTCAAGTATATTTAGCTGCTCTAAAGCATTATTTCCTAAATATATATATTTACTAATATCTAGTTTTACAGGATGTGACAGTTTTTGAATTATTTTACTATCGTGACCTATTACAAAATCAATTAATATAGCTAAACTCTCACTTGCAAGTGCATACCTTTCCATATCAAGATGTTCTATAGCTGTAAGGAGAGATTCTATCTCAAATACATTTTTAAACAACTCATTTTGATAACTTATTTTTGGTCGTATTTGAGAAATATGAAATGTTTTATGGGATAATTCCAGATACTCACATACATCTTTTTGATCTATTCCTTTATCTGCAAAAGTGATCACAACCTCACTTGTTTTATGCATATTCATATAATTAAATACTTCATCTAAAGCAAAACTAGGATCTTCACTAGTACCAAACACTTCATTATAAAAACACTTTCCAGTTGTTACATCAATACAGGTATAACCAACAAGATAATTACCCCTTATTTGATCTACCACTATTGAAGTGATATTATTTTCATCACTTGAAACTGCAAAATCAAAATTTGTTCCAGGAGATATAATAGCTTCTAATACTCTTTTTACATTTGGTGGAGTTCCTATTTGTTTGATTATCGCTATTGTATATTTTTGTTCTTGAATTATTCTATTTATATGCTTCTCAAAAGAGATTGCAGGTACACCTGCCATCAAAGGATTTGATTGGCTATTTTCTAAAATTGATTTATTTTTTCTTGTAAGTTGAATATTTAATAGTTCTGCTATCTCTTTAGCTTTACCTATTTGTTCTTCCTCATTATTTACCTCATAAACTTCAAAAAAAGTACCTATCTCCATAAGAACTATGGTGTCTTTACCATACTTTGATTCAAATAATTGCTGTAGTTTAAAATAGTGCTGGGTTAATAATATAGATTTATCTTCTAATATCTCTTGAACTTGTTCTCTCATTAAAAATGATTATATCTAAATGTTAATTCAAGACTAATTACATTTATTGAAAGCAGATGCTCAAGTCACTAAAATCTTTAAATTTAAGTTACTTACAACTACTGTTAATTCTCTTTTTTAGAAGCCATTTTTAACCAAAAGTATCCAAAAAAACCAGCAAAAAGTGAAGCTGCAAGAATACCAACTTTTGCTTGAAATATCAGTTCAGCATCTCCTATAAAAGCAAGATCTGCTACAAATATAGACATAGTAAATCCTATACCACCTAAAAAAGCCACTCCAAATATTTGACTCATTGTACTATTTTGTGGAAGTTTTGCTATTTTTAATTTAATAGCCAACCAAGATACACCAAAAATACCAATCACTTTTCCAAAAATAAGTCCAGCTATAATTCCTAAAGAGACAGGCTCCACTATTGTAGCACCCATAGAGCTAAAATCTATACTAATACCAGCATTGGCTAAAGCAAAAAGAGGAATCACTATAAGAGCGACAGGAAGATGAAGGTCATGTTCTAGTTTAGCAGCAGGAGTTCCAACTGAATCAATTTTGTCTTTAATATTTAAAAGTATTGCTTTTTGTTTTTCATGCATAACATGGTCAGTTGCAACTGGGTATTTTTCATATTCATCAATTAAGTATTTTGTATCATCTGCAAATGTAACAGGAGTTCTTTTTGGTTTAGAAGGGATTGCAAGAGCTGCAACAACTCCTGCAATTGTTGCATGCACACCTGATTCAAGCATAAAAAACCACATCAATAGTCCAACAATAAAATATGGTAAAATCATATGAATACCAAACCTATTAAATGCTATCATAATAAAAAATGCAACACCAGCTAAACTTAGAGCCATCACATTAATAGTCTCAGTATAAAATAGTGCTATTACTAATACGGCACCCAAATCATCCACAATTGCTAATGCAACTAAAAATGTAACAAGTGCAGCAGGTACTCTTTTACCTAAAAGTACCAATGCACTAATAGCAAAGGCTATATCTGTTGCCATTGGTATTCCCCAACCAACAGCTCCTGCACCACCTGAATTTATACTAAGATATATAAGAGCTGGAAAAACCATACCTCCAACTGCTGCTAAAATTGGCAATATTGCAACTTTGATATTTGACAACTCACCTGCTAATATCTCCCTTTTTATCTCCAAACCAATAATAAAGAAAAATATTCCCATTAAACCATCATTTATCCAATGATGAAGCGAGTGTGATAATGCCCATGACCCAATATTTAGATCTATTTTCATATGAAAGAAGTGGGCATATGTTTCAGATAATGGTGAGTTTGCTAATACAAGAGCAAGTACTGTCATACACATCAGCACTAACCCTGTAGTTGTTTGTGCATGTAAAAAATGTTCAAAAGGTGTTGCTACCCTTTTAAAAGCTTTTTCCCAAGGTGCATATAGTTTCATTTTATTTTACCTCAATTTGTTCTTTTTATATTTATTATAATATAAAATATTTAAAATTACAAAAAAGTATTTAACATCAATAATGCAACTAAGTTGCATTTAAGTGGATAACGATTACAATTTCGAATAAATATGCGACAAAGTCGCAAAAAGGAATTTAGATGAAAAAATTATTATTAATGGCTGTCTTAGGTGTATTCACATTTTTGAATGCAAATGTAAATGCAATAGTGAGTATACTTCCACAACAAACATTTTTAAAAGCAATTGGTGGCGATAAAGTCAATATCGCTCTTATGGTAAAACCAGGTAACTCTCCACACACTTATGAACCAAAACCATCACAGATGAAAGATATAAGTGCTGCTGATATATATTTTTCTATTGATGTTGAATTTGAACATGTATGGTTAGAAAGATTTCAAAATCAAAATAGAAGTATGAAAATTGTTGATATATCCAAAGGGATACAAAAAGAGGCGATGAGTTCACATAGTCATGGTGATAAACATAACCACGATTATCATAAAAAAACAAAAAAAGACCCACATATTTGGACAAGCCCAAATAATGTAAAAAAGATAGTGCAAAATATCTATAATGAGCTAGTAAAAATAGATAAAAAAAATAAAACATATTACAAATCAAATCTTGATAAGTTTTTAAAACATATTGAAAAAACTGATAATGAGATAAAAACTATATTAAAGGATATACCAAAAGATACAAAGTTTATGGTATTTCATCCTGCATGGGGTTACTTTGCAACACAGTATAATCTTATTCAACTTGCAATAGAGATAGAGGGAAAATCACCAAAACCAAAAGATCTTGCTTATATATTAGAAGAGGCTAAAGAGGAAAATGTAAAAGCTATCTTTACTCAACCGGAATTTTCAGATAAAATAGCAAAAACAATTGCAAAACAACTTAACATCAAAGTGATAAAAACAAGTCCATTAAGTCCAAAGTGGAATAAGAATTTAATAAAATTTGCAACTGCAATTGCAAATAAATAACCAAATAAAGAGGTAAAATGCCACTACTAAGTATAGAGAATCTATCTTTTTCATATGAGAAAGATAGAGTACTTGAAGATATAAACTTAAATGTAGAAGAGAATGACTTTTTAGCTATCATAGGTCCAAATGGTGGTGGTAAATCAACCCTACTTAAACTAATCCTTGGAATAAATAAAATACAACAAGGATCAATAAAAATCTTAGAAAAAGATCCTAGTAAAAACTTATCTCTAATAGGATATGTACCACAAAACACTAATGTAAACACAGACTTTCCAATAAAAGTAATAGAGGTAGTTTTAATGGGACATGTTGGTGGTAAAAAGCCACTTTTTGGATATGGAAAAGCTGAAATATCTTGTGCTATGGGGGCATTAGCTCAAGTTGGTATGGAAGATTTCTCCAATAAAAAGATAGGCTCACTATCAGGTGGACAACGACAAAGAGTGATGATAGCAAGAGCTTTATGTGCTCATCCAAAACTTTTAATACTAGATGAACCAACTGCAAGTATTGATGTTGAGGGTCAACAACAAATATATGACTTATTAAAACTTTTAAATAAAACAATCACAATAGTAGTTGTAAGCCATGATATATCTGTAATACTTGGATATGCCACAAAAGTAGCACACATAAACAAAAAAATATCATTTCATGACTTAAGTACAACAAAAACAAATTTTAATCAACCAAATGATGATGAGCATTTTTGTGAAGTTGAACTTCTTCAAATGTTAAACAGTAAAAACACAAATACAAAGAGTTGTTCATGTTAGATATTTTACAATATGAGTTTATACAAAATGCAATAATTGCTGGATTATTGGTTAGTTTTGCTTCAGGTATTATTGGATCTTTGATTGTTGTAAATCGTATGGTCTTTTTAGCAGGTGGTATTGCTCATACCTCTTATGGTGGTATTGGAGTTGCTGTTTATTTTGGATTTCCAATATTTTTAGGTGCATCTCTTTTTGCTTGTGCTGCTGCACTTTTAATTGCAGCTATTACACTAAACAATAGAGAAAGAATAGATACCTTTATAGGTCTTATTTGGGCTGTTGGTATGGCAATAGGGATAATTCTAATAGATTTAACACCTGGTTATAATGTAGATTTAATGAGCTATTTGTTTGGTTCTATTTTAGCTGTTAGTAGTGAAGATTTATACTTTATGGGCGGATTGCTTTTTGTTATAGTTTTTATTATGATATTTTGGTATAGAGATATTTTAGCTGTTTCATACGATAGTCAATATGCCTCTTTAAGAGGCACTAATGTAAAGTTTTTTTATACACTTATTTTAGTTCTTTCAGCCCTTACGGTTGTCATTGCTATAAAAGTAGTAGGACTTATTTTGGTTATAGCACTTCTTACTATCCCTATATATATAGCAGAAAAACTATCCAATACTTTAGCATCAATGATGTTATATTCTGGAATATTATCATCTATTTTTACACTTACTGGACTTTATGTATCTTATACCTATGATTTAACTAGTGGTGCTAGTATTATTATGATTAGTGCTTTAGCATTGGCTATATACTTAAGTATCTCAAAAGTTATTAAGGTAAATAATTGAAAAAAATATTGTTACTACTTGTTTTAAATATTTATTTGTTTTCTTGTAGTTTGTGTGTATTAGATGTACCTATTGTTAATACATCTACTAAAATAAAATATGATACAAACCAAACAATCTTTAATGTAACTTGGGAGTTTAATAAGAAATTTGTAGAGAGCCTATCTATGTATGATACAAATCAAGATAAAACCTTTGATACAAATGAGCTAAAAGAGGTAAAACTTACACTTGAAGATTACCTTTTAAAAACAAATTTTCTTACAGATATATTTTATGAATCAAGAGGGGTAGAGTATTCATTAGATAAGTTACGATCTTTTAAATCTAAAACTACAGATATTAGTTTTAAAGATGGTCATATATTTTATAATTTTGAATTTAACCTTAATATTGTTTTACAAAAGAACTATTTTTTATATATTCAGTATCATGATTATGGTGGTAATTTCAATTTTCAAATAAAAGATTTGATTATAGAGAACTACAATAAATTTAAAATGATAGAACCAAATGAAAATAATGTAAATATATTTTTTTACAAAGAATCAGATGAGATAATAAAACCAAAAGAGACTCAAGTCAAAAAAGATGAAATTCAAGATATAAAAAAAGAGCAAACATTTATAGAGATATTAAGTGAACAATTAGATATTTACAAAACAAAAATAGAGTTGCTTTTAAAAGATATAAAAGAGAACAACTCTTTTATATCATACTTTTGGTTGCTACTATTTTCATTTATTTATGGTGTGATTCATGCTATTGGTCCAGGTCATGGAAAGAGTTTAGTAAGTGCATACTTTTTAAATGAAGACAAATCATTTACAAAAGCTTTTAATATATCTCTTTTAATAGGTGTAGTTCATACATTTTCAGCTTTTATTTTGACACTTGTAATTTACTATATTTTAAATACAATATTTACAAACTATTTTACCAATATTGAGTATATAGCTACAAAAATAAGTGCAGTTATTATTATAACTATAGCTTTATATTTAATATTCAAAAAAATAAAAACAGTAAAACAAAATATCAAGTCTTCAACACACAATTCCAATACACACAGTTGTAGCTGTGGTGGATGCAAAACAAATAGTACAGACTTAGGAGTTATTCTTGCTGCTGGAATTGTGCCATGCCCAGGAACTGTTACTATATTTATTTTCACAATGAGTTTAGGGATATATTTTGTTGGCTTTTTAAGTGCCGTATTTATGAGCTTGGGAATGAGTTTGATTATATTTATAATGGCTTATTTAAGTATAAAAGTAAAAACCAAAACATCAAATAATAGTTTTTTAGTAAAACTATTTGAATATGGGAGTTTAGTGTTTATTTTATTTTTAGGTTTTATTTTGTTGTTGACAGCTTAATCTTAATAGAAACTGACTATAAAATTGGGGTCATACTATCTTTAGTTAATAAAAGTAAACTTTGCTATAATGCACGTTATATTAAAGCTTAGGAATTACATTTTATGATAGATTTTACAAAATTCGAGAAATACTCACGCCCAGGTCCAAGATACACAAGCTATCCAACTGCACCTGAGTTTCATACAAACTTTACAGATAATGACTTAATAGAAAAGTTTAAATCACAAAGTGATGATAGACCACTATCACTTTATATCCATGTACCATTTTGTAGAAGTGCTTGTTATTTTTGTGGTTGTAATGTAATATTTACAAGTAAAGAGGATAAAAAAGTAAGATATATTGAGTATTTAAAAAAAGAGTTGAAGATTTTAGCATCTCACATAAATACACAAAGACTAGTGACCCAAATGCATTTTGGTGGAGGAACACCAACTTTTTTAAGTCCAGAGCAACTAAAAGAGGTACTTGTTAGTATAAAAGAGACTTTCCCTAATTTTAGTGATGATGCGGAAATTTCTTGTGAAGTTGATCCTAGATTTTTTGAACAGGGTCATATGGATGTTTTAAAAGATGCTGGTTGTAATCGTCTAAGTTTTGGAGTGCAAGATTTAGATCCAAAAGTACAAGAGGTAATTCATAGAATTCAACCATATGAAACTACACAAAATGTTGTAAATATCGCTAGAGATGCAGGAATAACCTCTATAAATATAGATTTGATTTATGGTCTTCCATACCAAACAAAAGAAACTTTTGCAAAAACAATAAGAGATATAATAAAACTCAACCCAGATAGACTAGCTGTATTTAACTATGCACATGTACCTTGGATGATGAAAACTCAAAGAAAATTTGATGAAACTACATTTGCTCCACCATCAACAAAACTTGAAATTTTAAAAGATAGTATAGAATTTTTCACAACTAATGGTTATGAGATGGTAGGTATGGATCACTTTGCAAAACCTGATGATGAGTTATTTAAAGCTATTGCTAAAGGTGAATTACACAGAAACTTTCAAGGTTATACAACTAAAGGTGGGGCTGATTTAATTGGTATTGGAGTTACCTCTATTGGTGATGGTGTTGACTATTATGTACAAAATTTCAAAACACTTATAGAGTACGAAGCTTGTATTGATGCTGGAAAACTACCTATTTTTAAAGGGTATAAATTAAATGATGATGATATTTTAAGACAATATATTATTATGGAACTTATGTCAAACTTTAGCTTAGATATAAAAAGATGTGAAAGAGAGTTTGATATAAACTTTAAAGAATACTTTGCAGATGCATTAAAGATGCTAGAAGAGTTTGTAGAAGCCAAACTTGTAACTATATCTGAAGATAAAATAACAGTAAGCCAAACAGGTACTATGCTAATTAGAAATATATCAATGCCTTTTGATGCTTACTTACATAAAATACCTGAAGATAAAAGACGATTCAGTAAAACGATATAAGGATTTAAAAGATGATGCCAACTATTGAAGATATTTGTATAAAAGATATTGTATCTGTTGATTTAAATACAACTGTTGAAGATGCCGTAAAACAGATGACAACATCTAATTTACGAACAATACTTGTAACAGGAGATAAAGATGATGATTTTTATATTCTAACTACAAATGATGCAATAGAATTTAAAATTCAAAATATATCTATGAAAACAAAACTCTCAAATATAGTATTACAAAGAATCAGAAAAATAGATGCAACTATTAATATCCTAGAGATATTAAATCAAGACACAATAAAAAATGAATATATGGCAGCAGTAAAAAGTGGAAAAGTAATAGGTATACTTTCGCAAACAGATATAATAAATAATATAGACCCTAAAATTCTTCTACAAAAACAATCATTAGAAAATATCATTATGAAATACACAGCGATTACTGTTTATGAAAATGAATCAACAGTAAATGCTATAAAAGTAATGAAATTTAAAAATATAGACTCAGTGATTATTATCAACAATGATCGTGAACCACTAGGTATATTTACAACAAAAGATTTTTTAACTGCAATGCATTGTGATGCTAACTTAAATGAACCAATAAAAACATTTATGAGTTCCCCTCTTCAAACAGTGTGTAGTGATATTAAAATATTTGATGCTTTAGAATTTATAAAAGAGAAACATTTTAAAAGATTAGTTGTAACAGATACAAATGGCAAAATAACAGGTGTTGTTACACAAACTGAGCTATTAAGACTTGTGAATAATAAATGGCTTGATCTAATCAAACAAAAAGGTTTAGAACTATCTCGGATGAATCAAAAACTTATAGAGGAAACAGCAAATCTTGAAGCTAAAGCATCAACAGATTTTTTAACTCAACTTCATAATAGAAGAAAATTTGATTCTTTAATGGAATATGAGATAAAGCAGGTACAAAGAAACAAAGATAGATATCTATCTGTTATTTTAATTGATATAGATAGTTTTAAATTTATAAATGATACTTATGGGCATGATATTGGAGATATGATATTAGGTGAGTTAGCAAACATACTAAAAGTGTCATCACGAACTAGCGATATAGTTTCAAGATGGGGTGGAGAGGAGTTTTGTATTGGTTTACCTAATACTAATATTGAAGATGCAGTTTTAGTAGCTGAAAAAATAAGAATCACTATTGAGAACTATATATTTGCTAAAGATTTGAAAATAACATGTTCATTTGGAGTATCACAACTTCATGAAACTGATACATATACAAACCTTTTTAAAAGAACTGATGAAGCTTTATATAAAGCAAAACATACAGGTAAAAATAAAGTAATAATGGAACAAATAGAGATTAGCTTATAATTTTATTTACTATCTCTTCTAGTTTTTCTATTTGGATTGGTTTTAATAAATAATTTGAAGCACCAGCTTGAATAGCTTTTATAACCTTGTCTTGCTCACCATGTGAAGTAACCATAATAATTTTAGCTGCAGGATGAAACTCTATTATACCTTTTACTGCATCAATACCATCAACTATACCCATCTCACCTGGCATTGTTATATCCATAGTTACAATATCCGGAAGCTCTTTTTTGTATGCTACAATTCCTTTATGTCCTGTTTCTGCTTCAGCTACAACTTCATGTCCTAACTCTTCAACCATCTTTCTTACATTTAATCTCATAATTTTTGCATCATCTACTATTAATACTGTTGCCATTTTTTCCCTTTTATATAAAATAACTCAAAATTATATCTTCATTATTATATTTTAATTTACAAAGATACATTTCACTATTCTCTTTTTTTGATATTGATACTTTATTGTTCATTATATGTGGTGTAGATATCTCAACTTTTCCACCATTTGTTATTACAAATAAATCTTCTAAAATATTACCAAGAGTTACATTAAGTACTTCTGATACAACCTCACTTGAGAATTCATCTATTTGATCCTCTGCAACACCACCATAAATAAAGTTTTGTACCATCTCTTTTGATATATCACTTGATACACTAAAACCAATAGTTCCATTTATATCTCCACTTAAAGCAATAAGTGCTGTAATATCTAAATACAAAATATCTTCAACATTATTTATCTCGTATATATCTGATATGTCATCCATTTTTAGATTATTTTTAATATAAGCTATTGTTCTTACTGCTAACTTCTCAAGAATCTCATCATTTAATTTCATCTATTCTCCTTTCTACTCTAAAAATTATTATAAACTTTGCACCTGTATATTCTTTATTTTCATATACAAAACTCTCATTTTCAACTTTTATAAAGCCATTCATACTTTGTATCATATTATAAGTCATATACAGCCCTCCTCTTTAAGAAGAATACTAAGCGAATATGGGGACTCTCCACTACTACATCCTGCACACCATATTTTCAGATGGGGAAATGACTTTAAATATATCTCTTTTAAAAACTCAATTAGTTTATCATCATCTATAATCATCATTAAAGCTCTATAAAAAAACTATTATCTTTAATTGTTAATTCCTGTAGTTTTTTGTTATTTTTTATCATCTCTTCTAGTCTATTTAAACTCATATTAGTATCCCATACTCTTTTAGTGTATTTTTTACTAAAGTTAGATTTTCTTTTAGAACCACCATATGTAAATCATCTGCTTTTAATATTTTAGTTTTTAGTTTTTCATTTGATGAAATTAATCTTAATATCTCTTTATTGTTTTTAATTTTAATCAAAATAGCACTACTTGCAACTGTTGTTAAGCTGTCTATTCTTTTATCTAAAGTTTCAAATAATTCTTCCCAATTCAATGGTATATCACTAGATTTATCTAAAAATGATTTTTTTATATCTTCATACTCTTTTTTTGAGTTAACATTTTGAATAAACAATTTTACATCTGTTTTATATCTATTGTCATCTATTTTTTCAGATATATTTTGCAAAAATAGCTCTGATACTTTATTTGGATTATCAACTACTACCTCTAAAGCATATTGATTTAAAATTAAATTAAAATCACTACTACTTTTAAACTGACTACTAAATCCTAATGCAAATTTACCAATATTAGTTAATCTAAAATATTCAATTCTAGATACATCTTCTTCATATCTTCCTAAAATAATTTTGTAATCTTTTTTTGTATAACTTTTTTTTGCAGTTATTGCTAAATCACAAATTTGAGTAAGATGTAAAATATTGATAAATGACTTTACAAAATATCTTACAACTGTTTCAAGATGAAATATACTGTTATAAGAATGATTAATATTGTAAGCATATCTACCATTATTTGTGATGTTTTTTAATGTTGTTTTATCTAGTTTAATTTGACCAATTATATATTCTATATTTATCCATTGATTTGTATCTAATTTTTTAATAATAGCCAAGATCTCTTTACGAACTTTTACAATATATTTACCTTTTACATTTGATGTACTAAAATCACAATCTCTATATTCATAGGTAAAATCCAATTCAATAAACTTAGTTATAACTGTTTTTAAAAATTTACCATCATCTTGAACAATAGCTTTTGTAAAATTATTGTAGGGTAATATAAATTTTTTATTAGATAAAAATTCTATATTTAAAAAAAAGCTTAATAAAGAGTGATATATTTGCATATCTTCAAATGACTCTGCTAAAAGTTTTTGTGTTCTTTTTGATAATGTTCCATTCTGAATTAGTTGTATCTTTTTATTTTTACTAAGTTCGTACAATATTTTACTATTTAAGATAAACTCTTCATTTTCTTTTATCTTTAATACTTGAGATATTGATTTTCCATCTATAGTAAACTTATCTATCTTAATATTGTCTATATCACCTACAGTTGCATCTATAGGGATAATTTTAGTTTGATTTTCATTTTTTATAAATGGTTCAAATAGTGTTCTTAAATAATCATCAAATATATCATTGTACAAAAATAGTTCAAGCCACCATACATATTTCACACCTTTTTTAGTATGTGATAGTGTAATTTTATATTTAAATTGTTTTTGAACATCATTTTGTAAATCATTATATTCATAATATAAAATATATTTAAATATCTCTTGCTCTTTTTCTTCTAAATTATTATAAAATTTTCTTAAAAAGTTATCGCTAGTAAGTGCTTGTGGTATAGTTAAAAATGCAAGTTTATTTTTAGTATCATTTAAACTAAAATCTATTTTCATCTTATTGCATATATTTCTTAAAGTATTTAGATGTAAATTATAATACTTATCTTGAATTATGGCTGTATTTTCTTCAAATTGATAATAATCATCCTCAAACAAATCTAATCTCCCAACCTCATATTTACCTCATCTTTATTAAAGTACGCTGGGTCAAAATCTTTATAATAAAACTCACCCTCATCATCTAAAAGATGCTCAAGTTCATTAAACTCTTTTGTTTCACAAGCATATAAAATTTCACTATATCCCCACATACCACCGCAATCTTCAAGTGGACCATTTCTTTTCCCTGCTGTACATACAGGATAATTTATATTTTTATCAACATCTAAAACTTTTTCTAACAATATGTCGTGTACCCAATCATCACCAAAATCATATATATATCTTATCTTATCTTTTTCATATTCCAGTTCATCTGAAATTTTGTATTTTGTTGCATCTACCTCTTCTCTATCATATCCCATACTCTCTTTTACCGTTTGTGCATCTGTATAACATCTAGCACCATCAAATTGATAAAGATGATAATTTTCCCAATTAAAGATATTTTGTATAATATTATGCAATTCATCAAAAGTAATATTAGATTCTACTAATACCCTTCTCCAAATAGGTGGCTTTGCCCCTTTGATTGAGATTTTAAGTTGATATATTTCGCTTTGTGTTTGCTTACTTTTATAGCTTGATTGATTTACTGATTGCATTGGTGTTTCTCTAGCTTGTGCAGCAATTCTCATTCTTGTGATATTTGCAAATTGTACAAATGAAAATAGTAGTGAAGCTTGTTGAAAAAGCTCATCATTATCGATAATTTGATCGTGATTTTCGTCATCTTTTCCTAGTAGCTGTCCAATTATTGTATATAATTCAAACATAGGTCTAACACCGCCAAATACCCTCTCCAATGCATCTTCAAAATTATTATCAAATGGTATAGATCCTATATCATACTCTTCATTTATAATATCAAAAAAGTCATCCATAGCAGTATAAATACACTCTTTAAGTTCACCTTTAGGTACAACTATAAGAAGATTTTTTACAAACTTATCAAATGTTTGTACATATTCTTGTCCATCTGAAATTGAACTAAGAGATTCAAGTTGAGTTATCATTTTATTTGAAAACTCAAAATATGCACTTAAATAACTATTAATCTGTTGCTCATTTTTTCCATATCGTTGAATTTTATCCATTAACTCTTGATTTGATACTACATTTTCTTGCACAATCAAATTTGCAAATATATCCATAATTGCTTCAAATGTATCTTCATCACCATTAAATGTTTTTTGAACTAGTTTATCAAACTTTTGTATATCTTTTTTTGTCATCTATTTTCCTTATCCTAATATAAAATCTAAATCAGTTGATGTAAGTTGTTTAAGTCCACTCTCATCACCACTTATAATCATATCTGTCATATCTTGTTTTTGATTTTGTAACTCCAAAATCTTCTCTTCAATAGTATCTTTTGTTATCATCTTATAGCTAAATACTGTGTTTTGTTGTC
>JAYEMI010000004.1:0-18196 GCA_034718015.1 Campylobacterota bacterium
TTCAGTTGCATTGATTACATCATCTGTTGTTATATCATTAACTGTTACTGTTCCCTCTGCTGCTGTTGTATCTTTTTCTATTGTATCTGAACTTGTTGTGCTATTTCCTGCTGCATCTGTTGAAGTAAGTGATGTTGTTAATGTTCCATCATTTAAAGATGATAAGTCTACATTTTCTACTGAGTATGAACCGTCTGTATTTATTGAAATATCTACAGGATCTACTGTTACAGTATTTGTTCCATCTGTGATTGAAAGAGAATTAATTGTAGAACCAACTTCGATACTTCCAGATATATCTGAAGTTGCAGCTTCAGCTGCACTAACTATATTATCTCCAGATTCATCTATTATATCAGTTGAGTTAGATGTTGTTGTATCTGCCTTAACAATATCACTATCAATATCACTAACATTAACAATTACAACTGGTTCTGATACAACTGTATTATCAACTGCATTTACTATAAATGTTTGAGTTACTGTATCTCCATTTTCATTTTCTGTTTGAACGGTAACTGTAGCATCTTCTGTTTCTTGATCAGGTGTAAATACAATCTCTCCATTTTCTGAAATGATTACTGTTCCTATATCTGAAGTTATTGTTGATGTTTCACCTATTTGTATATCTGTAGCTGCAAAAGTTATATTATCATCTATGACTGTTACATTTTCAATTGGTGTAGTAGGTTGTTCTTCATTTGCAACTTCATTTGGGATATTTTCTGTTGCAACATTTAAAGTAGCATCTTGCTCTTCTAAAACTTCTTCTTGCTGTGTTGATAATTCAGTTATTTCATTGAATTCTTCATCTTGACTAATCAAAACATCTGTATTCATAGTATCCAATAAAGCAATATCACTAATTAAAGAATCTATATCGTTTATAACAGTTGATTCAAGTGTTGTAGAGACCGTATCATACTCTATATTAGTAACATCTTCTTCAGCTTTTCTTGTAGATTCTAAAGTATCATCTTCTGATTGTTTATTTTTGTAAGTTTCATCTTCTTCATTTTTTACATTAGTTGTACCACTAGTTGTAAAATCTTCTAAACTGATTCCAACTCCACCTTGTTTACTTATCTGATCTTCTTGATCTTCGATCTCGTTTTCTATACTTTGCCCAAGTGTTTCATCTATATTTGCCATAGCTATCCCCTACTATTTGATTTTATGATATATTGTAGGATAAAAAATCTGATTTGTAAAGTATACTATGGTATAAATTTAACTAGTAAAGTTTTTATTTTACCTTTGGTCTAAAAGGTTTTATAACTGTTTCATCACATTCCAAGAATGGACCTTCCATTAGATCTATACAATAAGGAATTGCAGGAAAAACTGCGTCTAAGCACTCTCTTATTGATTTTGGTTTTCCTGGTAAATTAACCACTAAACTACTACCTCTTAACCCAGCTGTTTGTCTTGATAAAATAGCTGTAGGGACAAATTTTAGTGATTCTGCACGCATCAATTCACCAAAACCTGGCATCATTCTATCACATACATTTTGGGTAGCTTCAGGTGTCACATCTCTTTTAGCTGGTCCTGTACCACCTGTTGTTACTACTAAACAACAGTTTGTATTGTCTATCATATTTATAATAGTTTTTTCTATCACCTCTTGTTCATCTGGAATCACCTTATATATTGGTTCCCATTTTGAAATTAAATAATCATTTAAAGTATCTATTATAGCTTTTCCACTTATATCTTCATACACACCTGCACTTGCTCTGTCACTTACTGTAATAATTCCTATTCTTGCCATATTTATTTTTCCTTTTTGATTTGGTATTAGATTCACAATATGTGACCTTTTTGTTTGATATAAAAAACTTCACTGTATGGTTTAAAAAATTCCAATGCTTTATTTGAATCAATGATTTTATCATCACCACCAAGATACACTTCTATCTCAATATTTTTATTTTTTAACTCTTTTAATTTTTTATCTTCCCATTTATAATATAATAACTCTTCTAATTCTTCATATTTACCAATTCTAAAATATTTACTTGATAGCTCTTCGGAAAAACCACAATTCTTTAAAAATTGATTACAATAATTTATATTATCCTTTTTAAAAAACATAAGTTGCATTCTTTTGTACTTCAAATCTTTATCATTAAAAAATGCAGGAGAAAAGAGCTGAATTTTATCTATTCTATTTTCACTATTAAGTGCATATTCAAATGCTTTTATAGCTCCATAACTAAAACCAGATATTGTCATCTCATTTTTTATAATATATTCATTAAATAGTTCTGATTCATTATTTAATGAGAAACCATTAAAGTACAACTTCTTCCTTTATTAGTATCTCTTTTAATCTATTTATATTTTCAATATTTTCAATAATTTTTGTTTTTAACTGACCTTTTAATCTTACAATTAATAGATTTGAGTCATTTTCCATTTTGTAAATATCTACCATCTCATCTGCTATATTATATGCCTCTTTTAACTCTTCTGGAAAAATTGCAAATGGTTCATTTTTTATCACTTCAAGAGTCACTGTTCCTGCTAAATAATTTTTGATTTTGTTTTCAAGCTTAGTTTTTGATGGATATATTAACTCTTCATTTGATACACCACTATCAAAAAGACTAACTTTTGTTTTACTTATAAATGCTTTTCCTGCTTGATATGTAGCTAAAATATCTTTTTGTTCAGAGGTTAATATATTTATCTGTTTTTTTCCAAATTGTATTTTTTGTTTTGCAAACTCTATATCTTCATCCAAAATACTTGTTCCATCTCTTTTTATCATATGGAGTAAAGATTCATTTACAAGTGCAGCAAGAGCTGAACTACTAAAACCACTTGTATCTTTAGATAATATTTCGATATCAAAATTAAACTTTTTATTTTTTAAATATAAATTTAATATCTTTAATCTATCATCTTTATTTGGTAGAGTTAAAAATACTCGTCTATCAAATCGTCCTGCCCTTAAAAGTGCATCATCCAATACCTCTATTTTATTTGTAGCAGCTATCACCATAACACCACTTTTACTATCAAATCCATCCATTTGAGTTAATAGTTCGTTTAAAGTAGCTTCTCTTTCATCATTTGCACCAATACCCCTACTCTTACCAACTGCATCAATCTCATCTATGAAAATAATAGATGGTGCTTTCGCTTTTGCTATAGTAAAAAGATCTTTTACCCTTTTTGCACCCATACCTACATAAATATGTACAAAACTTGCTCCACTTTGGTAAAAAAATGGTACATCTGCTTCGCCTGCTACTGCTTTTGCAATTAGAGTTTTACCTACACCTGGGGGACCAACTAGCAATACGCCTTTTGGTAAACTTACCCCATATTTTTGATATTTCTTTGGATTGTTTAAATAGTCTACGACCTCTTCTAGTTCAGCTTTAACTTCACTAATTCCTGCCACATCATTAAATGTTATGTTTGATTGAATTGGTTCTATGTATGAAACTTCATCTTCTATACTTTTCTCTTTTACTTTCACATTAGAATTAGAAGAGGCTTCAAGTTCCTCTTGAAAATTATTTACGGGGATAACTTTTTTTATTTTATCTTTATATTTTTGTAAAGCAAATGTTAAAAGGAGAAGAATAAATAAAAATATAACCCCAATATAGTAACTAGTACCTTGAATTGCACTATCACTTTTAATAGAAGTATATATAAATAAGGCTATTAAAATAACAGCAGATATACTCATCATTTTAAGATTTTTATCTATACTATTTTGCTTCTCCTCTTCCTCTTTATTGCTTTTGTTTTTATTAAAATTTTGAAACATTTGTTTTATCCTTTACTTCATAATTAGATAATTCAATCCAATCTCCAACTAAATTTGTATCACTATGTATCTCTATTTGGTTAAAGTACTGATCATAACCTGTGTATATATTATCTTTTTTTGATTCTACTAAAATCTCAAGAGTATTTTGTTTTTTTCGAAATTCATAATTTTTATTTTCTATAATATTTTCTAATTGTTTTAATCTTTGTTTTGCAATATCTCCATTTACCTCTTTTGACATAGTACAACTAGGAGTTCCATCTCTTTTACTATAAGTAAAACTATGAATATGAGTAAGTGGAAATTTTTCAATATTTTTTATGGCATCTTCCCAAAATTCTTTTGATTCACCAGGATGACCAACTATAAAATCAGTACCCAAAGCATAACCTTTAGAAGCTAGTAATTCAAAAAGCTCAAGATCACTTTTAACTTTATTTCTTCTATTCATAATATTGAGCATCTCTTTATTAGTATGTTGTAGTGCTATATGAAGTTGTTTTCCCATCCAAGGTTCTTCTAAAATCTCTTTAAATTCATCTGTAATTTGCATAGGTTCAACACTACCAAGCCTTACTCTTCTTACTCCCCTAATCATAGATATTTTTTTAAGTAATTGTGCTAATTTATCTTTCTTTTTCGTTGAGTCTTTTGATAACTTAGATAACTCTTTTCCATAAGAGCCTACATTTGTACCTGTAAGTATAAACTCTCCAAATCCATTTGATGCTAAAGTACTAATTTGATTTAAAATATGTTGTTCATCATAACTTCTAGCATCACCTCTTACATAAGGGATAATACAATAACTACATCTAAAATCACATCCCTCTTGTATCTTTACAAAAGCTTTACTTTTACCTATCATTTTTTCAATAATAGTATCATCTATATGTTTTAAATCACCAGCTTCAAAAAACTTTGTATCATTTTTTAGAAGTATGTTTATCTTCTCTTTTTCACTATGACCAAAAAGTGCATCTATTTTATTCTCTTTAAATAAACTTTCACCTTTTGTCCATACTCCACACCCTGTAAATATAATTCTTGGTTTGTGAGTTAGCTTACTTAAACTATTTATATAACTTCTAGCTGTACTATCAGCACTATTTGTAACAGTACATGAGTTTATTACAACTATGTTTGCATCTTTCTCATTTTGAGTTATTTCAAAATCTTTTAGCTTATTCATCATCACTTGAGTATCAAACACATTTGTTCTACACCCAAAAGTTTTGAAAAATACTTTCTCTTTTTTATACATTTTATTCACTCTTTATGATGTTATTGGTGGATCAAATAATCCATTAGCAGTACCGCCTGGAAGTAAACTCTCAGATTCTACTGAAGCGTTATTAGAAACTCTTAATGTTTGAGTAGGATATGCTATTGTTATATCGTCTGCTGCTTTAAATGCATCTAGTATCTCCATACTTATTGTACTTCGTAAAGCTAATGTTGCATGTGAATTTGTATAGTACCAAGAAGATATAACTATACCATAAGGCTCTACAAAAGAGAAAATTCTTGGATCAGGATTTGCACTTCTTAATACATATTTTTTTCTCATTTTCTGAAGTCTTTTTCTTGTAAGTTCTGTATAACCTTTTGAGTGAGTTGTTAAAATCGCCCTTGATATCTCTACTGCTTTTTTATGATTTGAATCAAATGTTATATAAAAGTCTATACCATCCCAAACTGTTCTTAAATCATCAAATGTATAGTTTGCTATTAAATCTGTAAAAATATAGTTATTTGGTATAAAAAAGACTCTACCACTTCTTCTATTTGTCGTATAAGTAGTAATTGTTACATCTTCTCTTACAGATATTTTAAATAATGATATATCTAATACATCACCAACTACTTCTATACCTTCTCTAACAACTTTTATTCTATCCCCAACATTAATAGCACCACTTGTCATAATAGCCATCCAACCAAAGATTGACATAAACCAATCTTTTAAGGCAATAGCGATACCTGCTGATGCAAACCCTAAAATAGTTACTAAGTATGATACATTCTCAATATAAGTAAATAGAAGAATAAAAACGATAAAAACTACAAAAATAAAATTAATTAATTTATTTGTAGTGTAGTGTCTATCTTCATCTTGGATATATTTTTTTGAAACAATCTTAACACCAAAAGATATAAAAAATAAAATAGCAATAATCAATATTATCTTTATACTTCTCCATACTTCATCAGCTATACTTTCAGTTGTTTCTTGTGTGATTTGAGCTATTTTTCTATTATAAACTTCACTTGTTGTTGATACAATATCAACAACCATTTCAAAATCTTTCAACTCTAATTTTAATTTTTCTATCTCTTCTTCTAAAATTTTCGTCTTATCTATTTTATATAGTACCCTTAAAAGTTCAATTTTTGTTCTTATTTTTTCTAGTAAAGATATTAATTCTAATTTCATATTATTGTAGTTTTCAGCATTTTCTTTTAAAAGTTGAATAAAAGTTAAAGCTTCAATAATAATTATTGGATTTGTAACCTCAGGAGTTTTACCTATAGCATTTGGTTTTATTTGTTTACCTATTGGTGAGTCTTTATATTCACTTATTAGCTCTAACTCATTTTCTTTAATCTTTATTTTATTTTTTAATTGATAAGAGATCTCTTTGTATTTTTCACCTTTCCAATTACCATATTTTTTTGCATCTTTTGTTATTTTTGCTAACTCTTTTTCAATATTTCTATATGTAAGATAATTGTTATATCTTGTTATCCAAATATTATCTTTTAACTCTTCATTTAATTTTTCTAATTGCTGTTTTGTTGTTTTTATTTTTTCACTATCTTCTACCTTTGTAGCACCATAACCAGAAGTTAGAAATAAAATAAAAGTAATTATTATCTTAAACATCTGTTTCATCTAAAAATCTTTTAAAATTTCTATTACAGTATCTTTAGAAACTTCATCAGTTATTTTACAATCACCTATTTCTATAGCTAAAATAAATTTTATCTTACTATCCAAGCTTTTTTTATCTAAAAAGAAGTGCTGGTAAAAACTTCCTACATCTTTTATCTCATACGATACTGGAATATCGTATTTTTTAAGTAAGTTTTTTACTCTATTTGATTCATCTATACTCATAATACCTAGTTTAACTGATAAATCATTTGCCATACACATACCAATTCCTACAGCTTCTCCATGCAAATAAGTATCATAATTAGTTTCATTTTCAACTACATGTCCAAAAGTATGTCCATAGTTTAATGCAGCTCTTAAACCTTTCTCTTTCTCATCTTGAGAAACAACCCAAGCTTTTGTCTCTACAGATTTTTGGATCATTATTTTTATATTTTCTTGACTAGTTAAATCATTATTTTCCAACCATTGAAAAAAATCAGCATTAAAACATACTGCCATTTTAATTATCTCTGCAATTCCAGCACCAAATTCTCTTTTTGGAAGAGTTGTTAAAAAATAAGGATCAATATTAACTGCAATTGGTTGATGAAATGCACCAATTAAGTTTTTACCAAATTTATTATTAACACCTGTCTTTCCACCAACACTAGCATCAACTTGACTTAAAAGAGTTGTAGGGACCTGTATAAAGTCTATACCTCTTTGATAGATACTAGCAGTAAATCCAGTCATATCACCAATCACTCCTCCACCAAAAGCAATAAGTACTGAACTACGATTTAGTTTATGATTAAAACAATGTTCAAGTATATCCTCAATAGTTTTTAATGTTTTATATTGTTCACCATCTGGTATAGTAACTATACTTAGCTCATTAGCATCAATTTTTTCTACTAAATAATTCAAGTGTAATTTTGAAACTGTAGGATTAGTAACTACTACAACTTTTTTATTTAGAGTCATAGTTTGTAATGTATCAATCGTGATATCGTAAGAAGTGTTTGGTAAAGTAATATTAACTATCATTATATGTCCATTTTTTAAATAAGTGTATTTATTTTATCAAAATGAACTAGTGAATCTGCTGAAAAATATTTTCAAACTAAACTCAGTATAAAATCATTCAAGCTACAACTGCATTAGAAACATCTCCCTAATGCAACTATTTTTAAAATCCATTTGTTTTTAGTTGAATATTAAAATGGTTAAAAATCTAAAATTTAGTGATTTCTAAAATACTAAAATCTATTAAAATATGAAGCATTGAATGGTAAATTTAAATTTGGTCGGATTTACCTAGTTAATTTAATTATAAATTATAGTCATAATATTTCTCATATTATTTTTTAGATATAATTTTACAAAATTACTAAAGGTATTTACACTATGAAAAAACTTTTTTCTTTATCATTATCACTATTTCTTTCTCTTTCATTATTTGCAAATGAAACTAAAACAAAAGCAGAAGAAAAAGAACCAACAAGATTAGAATCCTATACAAAACTTCAAAAAGTATTAGCTGCAGTTGAATTACTTTATGTTGATGATATGAATTTGAGTAAAATTGTAGATAAATCTATTTCTGGCTTATTACATGAGTTAGATGCTCACTCATCAATGTTAAATAAAGAATCATACAAAGAGATGAAAGTTGAAACAAAAGGTGAATTTGGAGGTCTAGGAATTGTAATAGGTAAAAGAGAAGGTGCTCTTACAATTATCTCTCCAATTGATGATACACCTGCATATAAAGCTGGAGTAAAAGCTGGAGATATTATCCTTAAAATAAATGATAAATCAACACTAAATATGAATCTATCTGATGCTGTTGATATTATGAGAGGAAAAAAAGGTACACCTATAGATATCACAATAGTAAGAAAAGGTGAGCAAGAACCAATAAAGATTACAATCATAAGAGATATTATAAAAATACAATCTGTTTATGCTAAAACAATAAATGATGATTTATTATATTTAAGAATAGCATCATTTATGGATATGAGTATAACAAAAGATATGAAAAAGTATATTAAAGAGTACAAAGATACTACTAAAGGAATTGTTTTAGACCTTAGAAATAATCCTGGTGGACAATTAAGTCAATCTATAGATGTAAGTGATCTTTTTATAGATAGCGGAGTGATTGTATCTCAAAAAGGGAGAGCTAAAGGTGAAAATGAAGAGTTTAAGGCTTCATCATTTAGAACAGTTACAGATGTACCGATGGTTGTATTAGTAAATGGTGGAAGTGCTAGTGCTAGTGAGATAGTAAGTGGTGCTTTACAAGATCATAAAAGAGCAGTAGTAATAGGGGAAACAACTTTTGGAAAAGGTAGTGTTCAAAGAATAATACCAATAACAGACAATGGTAGTGAAGCTATTAAGCTTACTATTGCAAAATATTATCTTCCAAGTGGAAGAACAATCCAAGCAAAAGGGATAGTACCTGATATCGAAGTATTTGCAGGTAAGGTTATAACTGAAAAAAAGTCTGAATTTGCTCTAAAAGAGGAAAATATGAGAAAACATCTAAAAGGTGAATTGACTAAAATAGGCGATGAGGATATTGAAGATAATAATATAACAAAAGAGGATAAAACGATAATAACAACAGAAAAGCTAATGGAAGATAATCAACTAAAAGTTGGTGTTGATATATTAAAATCACTAATATTAATGAAAAAATAAAAAAGAGGAAAAAATGAATATTTTAAAAATAAAAGAATTAGGACTTTGGCCAGAATCAAAGAAAACAACAACACAAAAAGGGATTTGTGAACTAGAAGATTTAGGATATAATCTATTTTATATAGGTAAAAATGCAGATCTTTATACATGTCCAGGAGATGATGCGAAGGTATTATTAGTAAGAAGTGATAGATGTTCAGTATTTGATATCCCTTTAAATCTTGAGATAAAGGGCAAAGGAGTATCTCAAACAGCTATATCAAATGATGGAGCAGCGTTTGCAAGAGATTCAGGTATAAGAACAGCAATTTTAGATCAAAATGTAGATAGTTCTTTAGAGGTTGCTAGCAGATGTCAAATGATGGAGTTGTGTAAGCCCTTAGAAGCTAATATTGATGGTGATATTGTGCAGTTTGAATTTATATTTAGAAATTACCTTACGGGATCATTATTTGATGCTTGTCAAAATGGTAATGACCCATATGGTTTAAACTTATCAAGCACTTTAGAACAATGGCATAAATTTGAAACACCAATATTTACACCTACTACTAAAGGTATAAAAGATGAGCCTTTAAATTCACAAAAAGTTAGAGAATTATTTCCTGAAATTATCTCTAGTCTTGAGAAATTATTTAATGATTTTAGTAAGTTTGCTTTAGATAATGAAATAGTAATTGTTGATACAAAGTTTGAAGCTTTTGTTGATTCTAATGGTCATTGGGTTTTAGGTGATGAAGTTTTAACACCAGAAAGTTCAAGGTTTATTTCAAAAGATAATTTTGATAAAAATAACTTTATCTCAATGGATAAACAAATACTGAGAGATTTTGGAAAAAAAGATAATTGGAAAGAGAAAGCAAAAACTTTAGAAGCTGGAAAGAAACTTGATGTAGATGTTCCTGATTCAATTAAAAATACTATTTTAGATGGATATGAAACTATTCATAATAGTTTACATAGATAATACAGTTTTTAATAAATCAAATCATCTAAGATGATGTGTGATATAATCGCAAATATAATAAAAGATAGAGGGTAATAAATGAAAGCAATAATCAACATAGGACTTAAAAAAGGTGTTTTAGACTCTGCAGGAAAAGCTGCTCATCATACACTTGATACTGTAGGGTTTAAAGATATAGTAAAAGATGTAAGAATTGGTAAACAAGTTGTTATGGAACTTAATTGTAATGATGAAGCTACAGCTAAAGAAGAAGCCACAAAAATGTGTGAGCAACTACTTGCAAATACTGTAATTGAAGATTACGATATTAAAATAGAAGCTTAATCATGAATAAAGTAGTAGTTTTACAATTTCCAGGAACAAACTGTGAATACGATACAAAATACGCTTTTGAACAATTAGGTGCTGAAGTTGAAATTATTTGGCATGAGCAGACTAAATTACCAGAAGATACAACATTAGTAGTAGCACCAGGTGGATTTTCTTATGGAGATTACTTAAGAAGTGGTGCACTTGCAAAGTTTGCACCTATTATGGATGCTGTTAAAACTTATGCAGCAAATGGTGGAAAAGTTTTAGGTATATGTAATGGTTTTCAGATATTAACTGAGACTGGACTTTTACCTGGAGCATTAAAAAGAAATGATAATTTACATTTTATCTCTAAACACCATCATTTAAAAGTACTAAATAATGATAATATATTTTTAAAAGAGTTAAAATTAGGAGATATTGTAAATATTCCTGTTGCACATCATGATGGAAACTACTTCATTGATCAAGATGGACTTAAAGAGTTAAAAGAAAATGGTCAAATACTACTTCAATACTGTAATGAAAATGGTGAAAATCAAGTTTTAAATGGAAGTGTAGAGCAAATAGCAGGTGTATGTAATAAAGAGAAAAATGTATTTGGACTTATGCCTCATCCAGAACGAGCAATGGAGGCATTACTTGGTTGTACAGATGGTGTTAAAATGTTACAAGGTTTTTTAAAATAATACTATTGGATAAAAGTATATGAAATATTTATTTAAAATATTTTTACTTTTATCATCTACGCTCTCTTTTAGTGAAGATAGTGTAGAAGCTAAAGGTATATATCTTAGCTATACAGACTACCCAAAAAGAGTTTTTACAAATCAACGATTTAATCTTACATTAAAAGCAGTTGTTCTAAAACAAAAAAATCAATACGATAAGATAATTACTACATTTATAGATGAACGAAATCTAAAAATAAATAAAGATTTAATTTGGAATCAAGAGAAAGATAATATCTTTACAACAAATATTCCAATTAAAATATTTGATGAAAAATTTACTTTACCTCTGGTTACTGTAGCACTTATAAAAGATGAAGAGATACTAGATTATTTATCAATAAATCCTCCAAAAATTACATTTGAAAAGATCGCTATTAATCAAGAACTTTTTTCAAATGTTATTGCAGAAAGTCTACAAATCAATAGTATAAAAACAAAACAATATACAAACAATAAACTCTTAACTACTATAAATATAGAAGCAAAAAATAGTAATCTTGAAGATTTTAGATTAGAGAGTTATGAGGATCAAGGTTTAAAAGATATAGAAGATGAGTATCAAAAACAAAGCATCTATTATTATCTTATAATCCCTAGTCATAAAAAAGAGATAAAGTTTACATATTATAATACTTTAGTTAAAGACTTCAAAACTATAACTTTAAATATAACTTTAGATGAAGATTTAGTAAGCACACAAACAGAATTAAATCCATATAATAGTAGTATATCAATATATAAGAAATCACTTCTTATTTTTATATTAATTGTTTTTATAGTTATATATTATTTTAATCAAAAAAATCGATATTTAATTATTATGGTTGTACTAATATCTTTTATAGCTTATTATTTTATTCCAAATAAAAAAATTATTTTAGATAAAGAGCAAACAATATATATATTGCCAAGTAAAAATTCGACAATATTCAAAGTGATGCAAAGAAAAGAACTAGTTGAAGTTATAAATGAGAATAAAGATTTCAAAAAAGTACTATTTCAAAATAAAACAATAGGATGGATAAAAACAAATGATAATATCTAAAATAAGAGCATTTCTAACTCTAGTGCAACTAGTTGTTTCAGTTTCAATAGTAATAGTTTTAATGTATATTTTTAAAAATAACAATAAAGTCATAAGAACTAGATGGGCAGCAATGCAATTAAAACTATTAGGTATACAGTTAGAGATAAAAGGTACTTTAGATCCAGATGCACAAATACTTGCAATGAATCATCAAAGTATACTAGATATTATTGTGTTTGAATATTTGCATCCAAAAGATCAAGCATGGGTTGCAAAAAAAGAGATAGCAAAGATACCATGGTTTGGACATATTTTAAAAGCTCCAGATATGATAATAGTGGAAAGGGAAAGTAAAAGTAGTTTAGTAAAACTATTAAAAGATACAAAAGAGAAATTAAACCAAAACAGACCAATTGCTATTTTCCCTGAAGGTACAAGAACTGATGGTAAAAAAATACGAAAATTTAAAGCAGGTGCTAAAATAATAGCAGAAAAATACGATTTAGATGTTCAGCCAGTAGTTCTAGTAGGAACACGAGATATCTTTGATTCACAAAACTTTTTACAAAAGAGCGGAGTTGTAAAAATAGTATATCTTCCAACGGTAAAAGCATCTAAAACAACAACTTGGTATAAAGATATGGAAGATGATATGTCAAAAATACTAAAAATAGAGTCAGAAAGTGCAGTTTAATCTAGCTACAATAACAGCAGTTGGTTTTGGTGGAGCAATTGGGGCAATACTAAGGTTTTATGTTGGATTTCAAATTATTAAGTATTTTCCCCATACTATTCCATTGGCGACATTGGTAGTAAATGTTGTTGGTAGTTTTTTTGTTGGTCTATTTATAGGATTATTTTTATATTATACACCTAGTGAACTATTAAAAAGTTTTTTATTAATAGGTTTTTTTGGGGCATTAACTACATACTCAACATTTGCAATTGAAAGTTATATGTTGTTAAATAGTACATTTTGGTATGGAATATTAAATATATTTTTAAATCTATTTGGTACAATAGCAGCAGCAGGGATTGGTTATAAACTAATAATATATTTTTTAAAATAAAAGGAAAAAAGATGCAATTATATATATACGCAAAAAGTGGACATAGTTTTGGACTTGAAAATGTAAGAAGGGCTAGTGCTATTTTTAATATATTAAAAGATACAAACCCTGTACTTTGTACAGCGGACTATAGAGCTGCTACATTTGCAAAATATAACTTAAATGCACCAAAAGGTGTAGGGGTAGACATAATAGGAAATATGCCACATGTAATGGAGAGAGGTGATATGCTTATATATGATGACTCAAATGAAGCAAGTGATACTATGAAAGAACACATGAATGAATTTTGTACAAATATATACAAAGTAGGTGTTGATATCCCTTTTGATATCATTGATGCAACATATTTTAAACATATAGAAAATAAATATGAAAAAGCTGTATTTTTTGCTGATGATGACTATGCCAACTGGTTTTTTGAATTAGCAAAAAATGGAAATAAACAAGAGATGCCACTATTATTAGGTCACTATTTCTTTTTAGGAAATGATGATATATTAAAAAACTATTTTAGTGATATTATAGAAGATGAAGAGTATGCGCAGACTATAAAAAGTACAAAATATCTTTTGACTTCATCTATACAAGCAGCCTTAGAATCTCTAGCAAGTGGAAATAATCCAGTATATTTTAAAAGAGAAGATAAAAAAGATATAGAAAACCTAGAGCTTTTAGAAAAGTACAATATACCAACAGTAAGTGGAAAGACTATAGATGAGATAATAGAATCATTTAATACTGTAGTTTTAAATTATCCAAATACAAATGAAATTAAACAATTTGATATCTCAAAAGTGAAATCAGAGATAGAAGAAACATTAAAAAAATTTGAAATGATAAAACCAGCATTGGACTATAAGTATTAAAATATTCTTTAACTTTAAACAATCTGTGTGTTATTATGTGATATTTATCTAAGAAATAATAAATTTGTAAATTTTTAAAGTTAATTTTATTTTTTATATGATAAAGTTATTCAAATCAAAAATAGGAGAATTAAAATGGCAGTAATTATTACAGATATATGTATTTCATGTGATGCTTGTTTAGATGAGTGTCCAACAGAATCAATCGTTGATAACGATGAGAACCCAACAGGTGAGGATATCTATTATGTAAATCCAGAAACTTGTGATGAGTGTTCAGGTGCAGGAACTATTCCAGCATGTGCTGAATCATGTCCAACAGAGGGTTGTATCGTTTGGGGTGAAAATCCTACAACTGAAGGTGCTGTTGCAGGTGAGCCTTGTATCGCTGAATAATCTAAATATTTTAGTTATTTGCACAAGTAAAAAGGCAAGAGATTAATTTCTCTTGCCTTTTTTTGTTTTTTAAGATATAATTCGCGACTTTAAATGTGGCTTATGCCACATCGTGTAGATAAATTGTATGAAAATAATTTTTAAACAATTTATTAGCAACGGTAAATATAAAATATACAGGAGAAATAATGGAACAAACATTATCAATTATCAAGCCAGACGCAGTAGCAAAAAATGTAGTAGGAAAAATCTTAGATAGATTTGAATCAGCAGGATTAAGAATAGCTGCAACAAAAAAAATACAATTAAGTAAAGCAGATGCAGAAGCATTTTATGCAGTACATGCACAAAGACCATTTTATGGTGAGTTAGTTGAATTTATGATATCTGGACCAGTTGTAGTAACTGTTTTAGAAGGTGATGATGCAATGACTAAAAATAGAGACTTAATGGGTGCTACAAATCCTAAAGAAGCAGAAGCTGGTACAATTAGAGCTGACTTCGCTGAATCTATTGACGCAAATGCAGTTCATGGAAGTGATTCTTTAGAAAATGCAGCAAATGAGATTGCATTCTTTTTTGCAGCAAAAGATATTTGTTAATCATTTTAATTTATGAAAATTGAATTTAGAAAAGTACCTTTAGAAGCTTCTGATTTCGAAATTAATTTTGATTCAGTAAAGTTTTTAGGTACTTTTAGTAAAATATCATCAAAACTTGCTAAAATTGATGCAAAAATCATAGGAGATTTTGAAGTTGACTGTTGTAAATGTGGAATATCATTTATGACTCCTATAGAGGAAAAGATTGATTTTATTGTAAGTGATGGTATTTTTACATCTTCAAATGATGAAGATGAAGAGTTTGTAATTATTGAAGTTGAAAATCATTTTCTGAATTTTGACGAGATATTACATAGTGAAATAGAATCACTAAAATCAGAGTATTATGTATGTGATACTTGTAAAAATAACGACCAATTAGTCGAAATAGAATATTAAGGATAAGAAATGGCAGTACCAAAAAGACGAGTGAGTCACGCAAGAAGTGCAAAAAGAAGAACTCATTATAAAATTACTTTAAAAAGACCAGTTAAAGATGTTGATGGGACATGGAAAATGCCTCATAATGTAAACCCTACAACAGGTGAATATAAAGCATAATGCTAAAAATAGCAATAGATGCAATGGGTGGGGACTTCGGTCCTGAGCCTATAATAGATGGTGTTATCTCAGCACTAAAAAAAGACAGACACTTTATAGCTGTACTAGTTGGTAAAAAAGATGAGCTTTTACCTTTAATTCCTCAAAAATTTGACAATAGAATAATCATTCAAGACGCTTCAGATGTTATTAGCATGACTGATCACGCTACAGATGCACTTAAAAGAAAAGAAAGTAGTGCATATATTGCTATTGATTTAGTAAAAAATGGTGAAGCTGATGCTTATGTAAGTGCTGGACACAGTGGTGCTTCAATGAGTTTGGCAACTTTACGAATAGGAAGAATTAAAGGTGTAAGCAGACCAGCAATAGCAACATTAATGCCAACTGTAAACGGAACTACACTAGTTTTGGATGTTGGAGCAAATGTTGATTGTGACCCTAACAATCTTAAAGAGTTTGGTATTATGGGTAAAATTTATGCAGAAGATGTGTTAGGTGTAGATAATCCATTGATGGGACTTCTTAGTAATGGAGAGGAAGAATCAAAAGGAAATGAAGTAACAAAAACTACATTTAAACTACTTGAAAAAGTTCCAAACTTTGTTGGAAATGTTGAAGGTAATGATATTTTTAATGGTACAGTAGATGTAGTAGTTTGTGATGGTTTTGTTGGAAATATCTTATTAAAAACAGCAGAAGGTGTAGCTGATACTATTGGTAAAATTATAAAAGATAATTTACGAAGATCACTAGTATCTATTACTGGTGCTGTTTTAATGAGAAAAGTATTTAAAAAGTTAAAACTTAAAGTTGATTATGCAGAATATGGTGGTGCTCCACTTATAGGTGTTAAAGCACCTGTAATTATTGCACATGGAAAATCAAATGCAAAAGCGATGCAAAATGCAATTTTTCAAGCTATTAAAGCAGCAGATTCAAATTTAAATCAAAATATTGAAGATAAATTAAAAGAATTCAAGGACTAATATATGTATGCTTCATTTAAATCAATTGGTGCTTATATACCTACACAAGTTAGAACAAACCAATGGTTTATCGACAGAATGGATACAACTGATGAGTGGATCACTAAAAGAACAGGTATCAAAGAGAGACGAATAGCTAATCAAGATGAAAATACAAGTGATATTGGAACTAAAGCAGCTTTAGTAGCGATAAAAAGAGCAGAACTTGAATCAAAAGATATTGATTTAATAATATGTGCAACAATTAGTCCAGATTATTTATGTATGCCATCAACTGCTTGTTTAATAGCAGAAAAGCTAGGCATAAGAGATGTTATGGCTCTAGATATTAGTGCAGCATGTACTGGGTTTATATATGCTCTTAGTGTTGCTAAAGCATTTATTGAATCAGCTATGAAAAAAAATGTTTTAATTATTGGTGCAGAAAAACTAAGTAATATTGTTGATTATACAGATAGAACTACATGTATGCTATTTGGTGATGGTGCTGGTGCTGCTGTTATTAGTACTACAGAAAACAAAGATGAAGCTATAGTGGATATAAACTGTAGTTCAGATGGTAGTCAAAAAGATCTATTATTAACTCCAGGAGTTGCTAGTAGTGAAGATATGTTTATGCAGATGAAAGGAAATGAAACTTTCAAAATAGCAGTTCGTACTTTAACATCAGATGTAGAAAAGATAATGGCTAAAAATAATTATAAAAATGAAGATATAGATCTATTTATTCCACATCAAGCAAACTATCGTATAATAAAAGCTGTTGGTGATGCTCTGAAGTTTGAAGACTCTCAAAAGGTCTTAACAGTAGATAAGTATGGAAATACATCCTCAGCATCAATCCCTATGGCTATCAATGATTGTTTTGAAAGTGGTAGACTTAAAAAAGGTCAAACAATACTTTTAGATGCATTTGGTGGTGGACTAACATGGGGTTCAGCAATAGTTAAATTTAACGGTTAAGAGAGTTCCTCTTAACTAAATCCTTCTAAACAACTAAAATGATCGCGTAACTCAGCTGGTAGAGTGTTACCTTGACATGGTAAAAGTCGTTGGTTCAAGTCCAATCGTGATCACCACATTTATTACTACTAATTACTTTAAATACTACCTTTTAACCATTTTAAAATTAAACATAAGTTAATTGCAATTACTAATCGTAACCATTCAGCACCCACTCAAACAAGGCACATAATATTTTCCATTTAAAGCATTTCTTAGTTCATTAAAAACTGATCTATTATTCTTTTTAACAGTAGAGATATATCCTCTAATTCTATTAA
>JAYEMI010000005.1:0-1916 GCA_034718015.1 Campylobacterota bacterium
ATTATATCTTATTTTTTTTAAATATCAATTGTAATTTAATCTATTTTTGCAACAGGAGCACTGATATGATACCCTTGAGTATAGTCAATTCCAATCTCATTTACAATATCAAGTACCTCTTGACAGTGTACAAACTCTGCAACAGTTTTAATATTCATTTTAGTGGCAAAATCTTGCATAGTTTCAACTATATTTCTACTGAACTTATTAGTATGAATATTTTTTATTAAACTTCCATCAATCTTTACAATATCTGGTTGAAAGTCAAGTAGTCTTTCAAAGTTGGAGTATCCTGCACCAAAATCATCAATAGCAATTTTCACTCCATAAGTTTTTACTTTGGCGATAAAATCAACTATAATTTTAAAATTCTTTACACTCTCATCTTCTAGTAGTTCAAACACTACTCTTGATGCAAGTTGTGGGTTTTTATCAAAATATCTTATTATCATATCTCTTATATAGTCATTTTCTATATCTACAGCACTTAAATTTATAGATATATCTTTAGTTGTGTTTTCTAAAGCTTTTAAACTATTATTTATAACTTGCTGTGTTATTTGGTTATAATATTTACCTTTTTTTGCTATATCTAAAAAGAAAAATGGAGAGATAACTTTTCCATCTGTATCTATGATTCTTACAAGAGATTCATATTTTTCTATCTGTTTTGTTTTATTGTTAAGTAGGGGTTGAAAATACGAAACAACATTATTTGTATTTAAAGCTGTTTTTATCATCTTGATAGTTTTTATATTATTTGTTGCATCTTTGCGAACCTGATCAATTATATCATTTGCAAAAACTATATTTTCTTTCTCTTTAATTGCATGGTTTAAACCTACACGAGAATGTTCAAAAAGATTATCTTTGCCAAAAGAATAACTAAGAACTATATTTATATCATACTCATACTCTTTAAATTTAATAATGCTCTCTTTAGTATTAGCATAAAATTTTGAACAGTTTTCTATAGCTATCTGATTAGTTATTTTATTTTCAATATCATCTTTTAGTAAGGCAAACTCCCCCTCACTTGTATGATACAAAGATGCAGTTTTACATTCATCACTTACTAAGTCATAAATCATTTCTGAAAATTTAGATTCAATTGCACTAGCAATCTCTTCTGTGTAAAACTCCTCAATAACCTCATAATCTTCTATTCTAAACAATACTAATTTTGGATTCTGACATTTTTGTATATTGTCAATTAAAGCAGATTTATTAAGTAGATTTGTTCTTGGATTTTTTGAAGCATGAACATATTGTTTATTAATTTGAGATAAACTTATGTAGGATTTACAACGAGCAATCAACTCATGTTTATTAAAAGGTTTTGAAATAAAGTCATTAACACCATAGTTTAAAGCTTTTATTTTATCATCTTTATCATTTAAAGCTGTAACCATTAATATAGGTGTTCTTTCAAACTCCTCAATTTTTCTTATTTGTTTAATAGCTTCATATCCATCCATAAGTGGCATCATAGCATCCATCAAAATAACATCAGGCTTTAAGACCTTACACATCTCAATAGCTTCTTTGCCATTTGTGGCTTCTTCTAAAATATAACCCTCATTTTTTAAGGCTATTTTCATAGCTAGTCTATTATCTCTTAAGTCATCTACTATTAATATCATTTTTTCTACATTATTCAAAAAATATCCCTATTTGTATATTAAAACTTTTTATAAATTTTAGTTAATTTTCCCTTATTAAGAGGTTTAATAAATATAATAATTAAACCTTTTTCCACCACTTTTATGACTAAAAAATATTGTTTATCATAAAAACTTCTCTAATATATCGTGTAATTTCATCTTATCAAAAAGATGGGCTTCTAAAGATATGAGTTCAAAACTTGATATTGAAAAAATCATCTCATCAGTTAGATAACTTTATTTAAGTTTAAT
>JAYEMI010000005.1:2016-3955 GCA_034718015.1 Campylobacterota bacterium
TTTTTGATTAATTGTTTTTGAGATGTAAGATAATCACTTTTTAATTTTTCTAATTCATTTTGATGGTTACTATATCTATTTGCAAATAAACCAACAATAAGTAGTATAGTAATAGTTGCAATAAAAAACACAGTAATCTGATTTATTTGATTTATACTTTTGTTACGAAAAAAGTTAAACATGATTATATCTACTTTGCTAAAGCAAACTTTTGAGTAACATACTCCCCATCATCATTAAAAAAACAATAATACAAAAAATCTTTCTTTATGGGTAAGTTTGCCAAGTATCTTAAAGCTAAATTTCCTTGAAGAGAAGCTATATTCATAACTATTGGAGCTGCTATTCCTGCTGGTTTGTGATTTGAGATATTAAAAACAGATTCAAATGAAGCATCTTGGAAAAAACACACTTGACCATGAAAAGCCTCAACAGAACCATATATCCAAGGAGTATTTCGTTTTTTTGAATAACTGTTTATTTTAGCTCGTACTGGTAAATTATCTGTTGCATCTAAAATTAAATCATAGTTTGTATCACATACTTCAGAAAACTTTTCAAAATCCATTTCGTAAGTTTTTACTACTGTATATGGACAACGAGAGACAATAAGTTCTTTAAGAACTTCACATTTAGGCTTTCCCTCATCACCAATTTTAAAACCAATTTGTCTATGGATATTATGAACTCCAACTATATCAAAGTCCACTATATCTATCTGCCCTATTCCAGAGGATCCAAGAGCTACACCCAAACTACAACCAAGACCTCCACTTCCAATAATAACAATCTTTTTATCTTGCAAAGAGTTTTGAGTCTCTTCTCCCCATAATTGTATCTGTCTATTAAAATATAAGTTAAACTCTTCCATTGTATATTATCCTTAATATTATTGAATTGATTCAATAAGTTTTTTAAATTCATAAAAAGCTTTTGTTTTTCTTATTTTACCATCTCTATTATCAACCAATCCATAGCCAGGTGCTATAAGCTGATGCCAATATACTTTTGATACTTTACCACTCTTTTTTGCAATATCAAAATACTCAACCATATATTTTGAATAGTCATCCTCACTTACACATTCTAGTTCACTAGTTGGTGCATAAGGTGCTGTACCACTCAGTGGCCAATTTACTTCTGTAATATAAATCTCATCTGTTTTACACTTAGGACTTAACTTAACTAAACTATACAACATATCTATTTTATTTTTAGTATCAAAGATACCCATTTGAGTATTAGTTGGAGCTCCTCGTCTATCTACATAAAGTAAAGACGATAACTTATCAAATTTAATATTAAAATTATTGAACAATGCTCTAATAGTATAGTGATATTCAAAGTCAATCACTGATGGTCCAATAAGCTTTATTGTATGATATTTATCATCCCTTATATCTTGTACAATTCTATAAAATTTCAAGTATTCTTTTATAGAAAAGAAGCCCCATTTAGTACGGTTTATAGTAGTGCCTATTTGATACTCATCTGTTATATCTTTAAAGGTATTAAAAACTATATCAATGTTAGATTTTAATAGCTCAATATTATCTATATTTTCTCTATCTTGCATTAGGTTTAAAAGTATTTTTTTATCATCCCCAAAGCCCTTTACAAATTCATAATATTTTTCAATATTTTGTATATCACTTAATGGTATTCTAATGATTAACGATTTTACTCTTAGTTCTTCTACTAACTCTTTTTGTAATTCACCTTTATCAAGATTTACACCCAATCCATAGAAATCAACTTTATTTTCTAAATATTCCTTTTTAGCAGGAAAGAACTTCATTGTTAATACTGAAAAAGGGAACATAAATAGATTTGTTATTGTTAAAGGGATATAGTCCTTTATATGTTTTTTTCTCATCGCTTTTTTATAAGATTTATCTTTGATTGGATATGGTTGGTCTGAGTATTTATCCCATATAAA
>JAYEMI010000006.1:0-17939 GCA_034718015.1 Campylobacterota bacterium
GGGTGACTATGTAGAGCAAGGAAATATGCACAATGGTGGTGGTGACCATCATCATGACCACGATCACGATCATGACCATCATCACAATCATAACCATTCACACAGTCACTAAGGGGATAATATGAGATTAGTATTTCCAACAAATGAAGATATGGGCTATTTAAGCAAAAGAGGTGCTCACTTTGGTAAAGCAAATTTTTACACTATTATCACTTTAGATAATGCACAAATATCAGATGTAGAGGTGATAAAAAACCCAGGTCATGATACTGGTGGTTGTAGTGATGCGATCACAAATATCATGAGTCTAAAAGCAGATGCTTTAATAGTAAGTGGTATAGGTGGATCTCCTGCAAAAGGTTTTGCAAATGCTGGACTTGAGGTTTATTTTGATAAAGATTCTTTAACTGTAAATGATTCTATTGATAAGTTTTTGCAAGGTGAACTTAAAGCTATAGGCTCAAGTGGTACTTGTAGTACACATTAATATTTTTATTTAATTAACTTGATTATATCAAATGGGAACAACAGTACTTTTTTAAGCACTAGTAGTTGCCTGAAGTATTAAAGTGGATTGGATATTAAACCTTCAAAGTTTCTATCAACTGAAGTTTTTGTAGTCTAGAAAGCTTTTTGATGGCGTATTCTCTCTTTGATGCTGTACTTCTATTTAGTGATGATTCTTTATATAGAAGTTTGACTGGTCGTCTTGCTTTTGTGTACTTTGCACCCTTTTGGCTACAGTTATGCTCATCGAGTCGCTTTGATACATCTTTTGTGATCCCTGTATATAAGCTTTTGTCACTACACTCTAAAATATAAATAAAATATGACATAAATCCTCTTCTCTTGATAGCTATTGATGAATTATACAATAATTTTATTTATACTACTTTTGTAACCAAAAAGAATCTAAAATTAGACTATAATAGATATTAAGTTTAAATATGATTCTATAACTTATGTGGTAGCTAGGATTTGTGGTCTTTGTACTATTATTCACTCTTTGGCATATACTACAGCTTAAAAGAAATAAATAAATTTAAAAAGGAGATTATAGTTTATGGTAGTAAAAACTGATGATAGATATAAAATGGTTGAAAAGACTATGAAAAAGTTAGGTTATGATAGGAGTGCTTTAATAGAGACACTACATACAGCTCAAGATACCTTTGGTTATTTGGAAAATGATGTTTTAAAATTTATCGCTCAAAGATTAAAACTTCCTTATTCAAAAGTATATGGGGTAGCTACATTTTACCATTTTTTTAGACTTAAACCAAAAGGGAAACATACAACTGTTGTATGTATGGGTACTGCTTGTTATATAAAAGGTGCTGACAAGATACTTGAGAGTTTAGAGAAAAAGTATAATATAAAAGCTGGTGAAACTACAAAAGATTCTTTGCTTTCACTGATTAGTGCAAGGTGTGTAGGGTCTTGTTCATTAGCCCCAATAGCTATATATGATGATAAGCCTGTAGGGAAATTAACATTGGAGCAATCAGTTCAAGAAGTAGAGGAGTTACTAAAATGATTCATTCAATAGAGGAGCTAAACGAGTTAGCTAATAAAAGAAAATGTAATGAAGATAGTTGTAAAGATGAACTAAGAGTTTGTATAGGAAGTTCTTGTGCATCTTTAGGGAGTGAGCAGCTTACAAAAGAGCTTATGAAAGAGTTAAAAACAGATACCAAAATAAGTAAAAAATGTAAAATAAAAGGTGTAGGTTGTAATGGTTTGTGTTCTGCTGCTATTATGGTTGCAAAATATAAAAATAAGAGTGATGAGGAGATTATCTATGGTGGGATAACACCAGATGATAAAGAGAGTTTAAAAGAGTTAGCTATAGAAGATACTATTTTAGAAGATAAAAAATTAGATATGAGTGGTGCTTTTTTTACACAACAAAAGAAAATTGTATTAGAAAATGCAGGCATAATTGACCCTAATGATATAGAAGATTATATAGCACACGATGGATATCTTGCACTTTTTACAGCTTTGGAAGATATGGTTCCATCTGAAGTGATTGATGAGGTTAAATTATCAGGTCTTAGAGGAAGAGGTGGTGGTGGATATCCAACCGGACTTAAATGGGAAACAGTATCAAAAGTAGATTCAAATCAAAAATATATAGTTTGTAATGGTGATGAGGGTGACCCAGGTGCTTTTATGGATAGAGCTGTAATGGAAGCAGACCCACATAAAATAATAGAGGGTATGGCATTAGCTGGATATGCTTGTGAGGCATCAAAAGGTTATATTTATGTGAGAGCAGAGTATCCAACAGCAGTAGAGAAACTAAATAAAGCTATAAAACAAGCTAAAAAACACGGGATTTTAGGAAATAATATCGCAAATACAAATTTTAGCTTTGATATAGAAGTACGACTTGGTGGTGGAGCATTTGTTTGTGGTGAAGCTACTGCACTAGTTACATCTATTGAGGGAAATAGAGGAAATCCACGACAAAAGCCACCACACCTTAGTGACTATGGACTTTGGGGAGAACCAACTATATTAAATAATGTAGAAACATTTGCAAATATCGCACCAATTATTAGAAATGGTGCAAAATGGTATAACTCAATAGGGACTGCTAAGTCAACAGGAACAAAAGTATTTGCATTAACAGGACATATAAAAAATACAGGGCTTGTTGAAGTACCTATGGGTATAAGCTTAAGAGAGTTAATATATGAAGTTGGTGGTGGGTTACCTGAAAACTCAAAACTAAAAGCTATCCAAACGGGAGGTCCAAGTGGTGGATGTATTCCTGAAGAGTTACTTGATACATCTGTTGATTATGATAGTTTAAAAGCTGTGGGGTCTATTATGGGAAGTGGTGGATTGATTGTGATGGACCAAAGTTCAAATATGGTTGAAGTAGCTAGATTTTTTATGGATTTTTCAAAAAGCGAATCTTGTGGTAAGTGTGTACCTTGTAGAGTTGGAACTACAGAGCTAGCTGACCTTCTTGATAAATTTATAAAAAAAGAGGCAAAGCCTAGTGATTTTGATCTGTTAAAGAGTATGTGTGAAGTTGTAAAAGATGGTTCTCTTTGTGGACTTGGTCAAACAGCACCAAATCCAGTACAAAGTACTATAAAATATTTTGAAAATGAGTATATAGAGGGTATTAAAAATGATTAAGCAGAAAGCTAGAGTAAAAACCTTTAGGATAAATGATATAGATGTAACAGGTAAATCAAACTGTACAATACTAGAGGTTGCAAATCAACACGATATAAATATACCAACACTTTGTTATCTTGAGGGTCTTTCTTGTGTAGGGGCATGTAGAATGTGTCTAATTGAGATAAAAGGTAGTAATAAATTAATACCAGCTTGTACAGCAAAGATAAAAGAGGGTATGGAGGTTTATACAGATTCTGATAAAATAAAATCAAATAGAAAAATGATACTTTCGATGATATTTGCAGAAAGGACTCACACTTGTAGTGTATGTGTATCAAATGGAAATTGTGAACTTCAAAATCAAGCAATTGAATTGGGACTTGAACATAGTGAAGTTCCTTATATTCATAAGCAGTTTGATGTTGATGCATCACATAAAGATTATATTTATGACCCAAATAGATGTATATTATGTACTAGATGTGTAAGGGTTTGTGATGAGGTTGAGGGGGCTCACGCTTTAGATATTTTAGGTCGTGGAATTGATGCTAAAATTATCCACGATATGGATGAGCCTTGGAGTGATAGCGAAAGTTGTACAAGTTGTGGTAAATGTGTACATGTTTGTCCAACAGGGGCATTATTTGAAAAGGGTGTAAGTGCAACAGAGATGGTTAAAAAGAAAAATATCATTAGTAATTTAATTCAAACAAGGAAAAATAGATGAAAAAAGCTAGAGTAGGAACTATTTGGTTAGATGGTTGTTCTGGATGTCATATGTCTTTTTTGGATATGGATGAGAGAATAATTGAGTTATCTCAATATATAGATGTAGTTTATAGTCCATATGTTGATGCAAAAGAGATACCAAATGATGTAGATCTGTTTATAGTAGAGGGTGCTTTGAGTACAGACCACGATATAAAGATTATAAAAGAGATAAGAAAGAACTCTAAACTTATCTTAGCTCTTGGTGATTGTGCAGTTACAGGAAATATATCTGCTATGAAAAATCTATTTGGAACTGATGCTGTTTTAGAAAAAGGGTATTTTGATTTAGCAGATATAAATAAAGGGGAGTATCCTAATCTTATAGTACCAAAATTATTAGATAAAGTTATACCTTTAAATGAAGCTATAGATGTGGATTTTTTTGTTCCGGGGTGTCCAACACCAGCAGATGCTATATATGAAGTGATAAAAGGTGTATTGTTTGAAAAAGAGATAGATATAAGTAGTTTAACAAGGTTTGGAAAATAAGATGGAAAAAAGAAAAATAACAATAGACCCAGTTACTAGAATAGAGGGTCATGCAAAAATAACAATAGACCTAAATGAGAAAGGGAAAGTAGATGATGCAAGGATTCATGTAACACAGTTTAGAGGATTTGAGAAACTTTGTGAAGGAAGACCCTATAGTGAGATGGCAGCATTAACTGCTAGGACTTGTGGTATATGTCCTGTAAGTCATGCAATATCAAGTACAAAAGCTTGTGATAATCTTATGGCAGTACGACCACCAAAAGCTGGAAGAAACTTAAGAAGAATTATAAATTTAGCACAAATTGTCCAATCTCACGCACTAAATTTTTATCATCTAAGTAGTCCAGATTTTGTATATGGTTTTGATGCATCACCAAAAGATAGAAATATATTTAAACTTATGCAAACACATCCAGATATGGCAAAAGATGGTATAACTTTAAGAGCTTTTGGTCAAAAAATAATAGAGGAATTAGGTGGTAAAAGGATACACCCAACTTGGATAGTCCCAGGGGGAGTTAGTCACCAAATCTCTAATGAACAAAAACAAAATATATTAGCACAAATACCACAAGCTATGGATATAGCTAAAAAGACTTTAAAGTATTTTAAAAATAATATACATAAATTTAAAAGGGAGATAGAATCATTTGGGTCATTTCCATCGCTTTTTATGGGACTTGTAAATAAAAAAGGTAATTTAGAACATTATGATGGTTTTTTAAGAATAGTTGATGCAAATGGGCAGGTTTTAGAAAATGGTATTGACCCAACTTTTTATAAAGAGTATATAGGTGAAGCTGTTGAACACGATAGCTATCTAAAATCACCATATTATAAACCACTAGGATATCCAGAAGGTATGTATAGAGTAGGACCACTTGCAAGACTTAATGTAGCTTCAAGATGTGGAACACCACTTGCTGATGAGGAGTTTGATAACTTTAGAAATCTAAATAATGGTAAACCTGTATTAAACTCATTTTATTACCACTATGCAAGGATAATTGAGATTATATATGGTATTGAAAGAATAGCTGAACTTTTAAATGAACCTGAAACTTTAAGTGATAACTTTAGGTCTCATGCTGATATTAATAGATTAAGGGGTGTTGGGTGTTCTGAAGCTCCAAGAGGGACACTTTTTCACGATTATGAGGTTACAAAAGATGGTATAATAACAGGGGTAAATCTTATTATAGCAACAGGAAATAATAACTTAGCTATGAATGCAGGTGTGAAACAAGTAGCTCAAGAATTTGTAGATGGGAATAATATAACAGATGGTGCATTAAATAGAGTTGAAGCTGTTATAAGATGTTTTGACCCTTGTCTTAGTTGTTCAACTCATGCTTTAGGGGTAGTTTCTTCACAAATAGAAGTAAGAGACCATAATAAAAAAATAGTAGATATTATAAAAAGAAGTTAATGAGAGTTATAATAGGATATGGGAACACTTTAAGGGGTGAAGATGGTTTTGGAGTTGAGGTGATAGAAAAACTTCAAAACTATAACTTAGCAGATACAAAACTTATATCTGCTTTTCAGCTTACCCCTGAGTTGTGTTTAGAGCTTCTTGAAGCCCAAGAGATAATATTTGTAGATGCAGCTTATGGTAAAAATAGATATAGTTTAGCATCTGATATAATGGAAACTACTAATACAAATCTAAGTCATCATATAACCCCTAAAGTTATTGTATCAATTTTAAAAGATGTTTACTTTGTAAAATTTAATTATATGATATACTCTATGGTAACAGATTGTTTTGATAATATAGGTAATAGTATAAAATATCAAGAGTGTATAGATACTACAGTAGGATATATAGTAAATGGCAAATATGATAAAAAAGTTACAAAAGTTGTTGTAAAAAGTTGTGTTAAATACACTAAAGATATATAAAGTTAAATCAATTAAAAAAGATGAATATAAAATTAAAGATATTTTAACCTAACTCATTATATAGACTATCGCGTTCAACTGGTTCGAAACCACTATTTTTTATTAGATTTGTAAATTCATTTTGTTTCATTCCATTTGCACTAGCTGCACCTGCAGCACTATTTATAGACTCTTTTTCAATTGTACCATCTAAATCATTTGCACCAAACTCTTGGGCTACAAGAGCAAGTTTGATAGATGAAGTTACCCAATATGCTTTTAAGTTTTCAATGTTATCTAGCATTATTCTACTTATTGCAAAAGTTTTAAGTATCTCTTGAGCTGTAGGAAAATCTGTCACTTTTAGAAAGTTGTTCTCTTTTTGATACACAAGAGGTATAAAAGCATTAAAACCATTTGTTTGGTCCTGTAACTCTCTTAGTCTTATCATATGATCAATTCTATTTTCCCTTGATTCTATATGTCCAAAAAGCATTGTTGCATTTGATTGTTTACCCTTTTTATGCCAAAGATTATGAATATCAAGCCATTGTAGTGAAGTTACTTTTCCTCCACAGATTCTTTTTCGAACCTCTTCATCGAATATCTCAGCACCACCACCTGGCATAGAATCTACACCATTTTTTATCATTAAATCTATGATCTCTTCATATGACTTATTATATTCTTCTGATAAAAAATGAATTTCAGCTGCTGTTAGAGCTTTTACATGTAGTTTTGGATACTTATCTTTTATTTTTCTAAAAACTTGTAAATACCAATCTAATCCAGTATTTGGATTATGTGCTGATACTATATGTACCTCTTTTATACCATTTTCTACACTATTCTTAACTGTATCTAAAATCTCTTCATGAGTCATTGTGTATTGGTTTGGATTTTTTCTACTTGCACTATATGCACAAAACTGACAAACATCTTTGCAAATATTTGTTGGATTAATATGTCTATTTACATTATAGTATGTTTTTTTAGCAAATTTATCTTCTCTTATTTTTGAAGCGTAAGAGGCTAACTCTAAAAGCTCCATATCATATAAAGCAATTCCATCTTCAAGATTTAATCTTTGGTTTGTTTTTAGTTTCTCTTTTAGTGTCATATTAGTAGTTTGTCCTATTTTTTCTTTGGTGTTATTCTGTATTGTTCTGATTTTGCTTTATCTAACATATATTTTGGTTCTATTTCATGAATTGCAGATATCTCTATCTCTTTTCCTTCATAAAGCCAGCCTTTTCCAGAGTCTATCATTTTTTTATCTTTAAATAGCTGTTTTAGCTCATCATTTGATACAATAAACTCTTCCATTTTTTATCCTAATTAGTTATTTTAATATGCAACTAATCCATTAAAACTATTTGAAATATTCGCAATAGTTCCATTTAACATTTTTTGCATAAATTTATCCATCTTATCCTCTTTTGACCAAATAGGTTTAGAGACACCACTTAATTTAACAACCTCTTTTTTAGCTGCAGATATCGTTCCAACACTATCAACTAATCCTACATCTTTTGCTTGAGATGCTGTAAATATATGAGCATCTGCAAAATCTTTGTGATTTTCTTTTTGTAGTTTTCTTGCATTTGACACATCTGTAATAAACATATCATATGTGCTATTTATAACTTTTTCTAATTCTTGTTTCTCTATTTTTGTCCATTGTCTTGTTGGTGTTCCAGCTTCTTTGTAATCACCAACTTTTACTGTTTGAGTTTTTATTCCAAGATTTGCTATTAATTCACTAGCATCAACACTTTGCATTATAACACCGATACTTCCAATCATACTTCCTGGATTTGCAACAATTCCACTTGCCCAAATTGAACTATAGTAGCTACCACTTGCCATAATTCCACTAGCATATGCAATAACTGGTTTTATTTGGTTTAGCTCTTTTATAGCATAGGCTATCTCAACAGATGGTGCAACCGCGCCACCTGGAGAGTTTACACTTAAAAGTACACCTTTTATATTTGTGTTGTTTTTTGCAAGTTCTATTTTTTCTAAAACCTCATTAGCACTCATAATAGGACCATTTAATTCAATAGTTTGTAAGTTTGCAACTTCTATATCTTTTGGATCTGTTGAAACTACTACAAAATAGATAATAGTAAGAAATAATACTGTTTTAAAATTATTTTGAATAAAGTTTATTGGCGCTGTTATTGGCCACAATAGTTTAGATAGAAAGTTCATTTTTACCCTTTATATATGTTTTGTCTACATTTGTAGTGTGAAGTATTATAGCTATTGGTAGATCTTCTTTATCATTGCAAGTATCTGGTAGTTTAAAAGTAATAATATCTGAATCATAACCTTTTTTTAGCATCCCTTTGTTTAATCCTAATGCATCTGCTCCACCTTGTGTTGCTGCTGTTAATAGTTTTATTGCAAGTGGGTTTGGCTCAAGATTTGTATGGATAAAAAATGAGCTTTTTAACTCTTCAAACATATTTAATGTATGATTTGAACTAAGCCCATCAGTACCCATGGCAAGTGGAATATCATCTAAATAACTTAAATTTAAAACACTATTATTTAAAAGTCTATTTGAATTTGGGCAGTGTATTATTGATGCTCCAAGCTCCTTTATTTGATTTAACTCTTTTTTATTTGCTTCAACACAATGTGTAAAGCTAAGTGGAGCAATATTTTTAAATAGATCTAAAAATTCAGCTGGTTTTGTCATTGACTGATGTTGATCTAGCATATCTTTAAAAAATGATTCAAAATCACCTTTTGAATGATTTAGCCAATCATTTTCAGCTTCACTCTCTTGGAAATGTGTTGATACTGCCATAGCTCTTTGTTTTGCTATTTTTAAAACCTCTCTAATTAGAATAGGGTGAGTAGAATAGGGTGAGTGGATTGCAATTGCAGGGATGAAATTGTCTTTTTTATGGGCTATTGCTGATTTTAATTTTTCTTGAAAATCTAAAAAAAGTGTATCTATCATTTCAGGTTTACTACCTAAAATCTCTGTAAAATATACTACATTTATAGGAGTTTTAATACAAGAGTTCATATCAAATCCATATGAACTAATAGCTCCTACAGTTGTAGTACCATTTTTAACCATATTTGAAAGTTCATTATCTATTAAACTCTCTGTTGCTTTTTCTATTAGATCTTCTCTATGTGTTATAACTGAGAAAAGCCAATTTACAAAGTTTCCATATTTTAAAGAGGTTTTATTTGCACTAAATTCTAGATGTACATGTGTATTGATAAGTCCAGGCATTAAAACTGAATTTTCACCTTGATACTCTATTGTTTCTATTGGATATCTATCTCTAAACTCTTCTATTGTACCAACATCTTTAATAGTTTCATCAAATGCTATAGCACCATTTTTTATAATTCTAAAGTCATTATCACAAATTAAAAGCCAGTCAGCATAAAGGTAGTTCATCTATATTATCCTTAATTTTTTTGATATTATATCGAATGAAAATTAAATACTATAGATATTTAGCGATATCAACTTCATCTATTTGTTCTGGTTTTAGATATTTTTCTGCATATGTTTTATAAATACCACTTTTTAAAAATAGTTTAAATATATCAGCGTCAAGATGTTGGTCTTTTACCATAAAACTTAATATTTTTATAGAGGCTGATAAAGTTTTTGGTTCTCTGTATGGTCTATCTGATGCTGTTAGTGCTTCAAATACATCTGCAATTGCCATAATTCTTGAAGCTATTGGCAACTCATCTTTTGTAAGTTCTCTTGGATATCCTGTACCTATTAAAGTTTCATGGTGAGCTCCAGCAAATAGTGGTACATTTTTTAAATATTCAGGAAAAGGTAGTTTTTCAAGCATTACTAAAGTCATTTGAACATGTTCTTGTATTTTAAATCTCTCTTCATAACTTAATGTTCCAGCTGATACAGTTATATTGTATAGTTCACCTAAATTATAAAGGTGTTCAGGAACTTTTGTTTTGAAGCCCATTCTTTCATACTCTTCATAGTCAAAATGTTCTCTTGGTATAATATGTCTTGTCTTATCGCTAAGTAGTTGTTCAACTTGAGGAGTCGTTGAATTTTCTGGTATAATTCTTTTTTTCTCTTCATGTGCAACACCAATAGTATCATCAAAGTTTCTAACCCATGTTTTAGAAGCTATCTGTCCTATAAGATCTTTGTCTTTATCTTTCATAAACTCACCACCAACATTTGCAGTAGCTACTAGTTCAAATTCTTGAACCAGTTTATCATGTTCTATTTTAAGCCAACTATCAACCTTTTTTTCATCTTCACCTGCTAGTTTTTTGTTTAAAGCTTCAATTGTTAAATCTCTATGAACAACTTCAAATCTAGTTCGTACTTCATGAATTCTATTGTATATTGTTTCAAGTTTTGTTGCTTTGTCTACTACATATTCTGGTGTTGTTACTTTACCACAGTCATGAAGCCAAGCAGCTATACTAAGCTCCCTTTTTTTATCCTCAGTATCTAGCGAAAACTCTTCAAAAATACCATCACTTGTATCATGAGCTGCATCTGCTATCATAAGAGATAGTTCAGGTACCCTTTCACAGTGTCCACCTGTATATTTACTTTTGGCATCGATGGCACTAGCAATCAGTTTGATGAAAGCATCTAAAAGCTCTTTTTGAGATTTTTGTAAACCTTCAACCTCTTCAAGTCTAGCTTCTAGTTTTTTAAGTTCCCTCATCTGATCTCTATCAGTTCTAGCCATGATTTTATCATGTCTTTTGATATCTTTAATCAGTTTATCAGTTGTTTTTTCAAAATCAACTTTTAAACTCTTAATCTCTGATATGAGTTTACTCTCTGCCACCACCTCTGTCACCTTATTTTGTTACAAGTTTTATATCTAAATCTTCAAAATCCTCTATGAAATCTTCTCCAGCTTCTTCTGCACTTTCATTTTCTTCATCATAGATCCAATTGATTTTAATATCATTATCATCATTATTTTCCTCTATTAGATCAAAAAAATCAAAAAACAGTTTAGAACTACTTGAGTTAAAGTAAGTGATCTCCATATTTATAGCAGTTGTATCTGCTGCACTAGTTTCAAAGTACTCAGCTAGCCAAGCCATCATTGGTTCATAAAACTCAAAAGTGTTTTCAGGATATGATTTACCTACTAAGCTTATTGTTCCATTTGTATCTAAATTAATTGCTGGAGTGTATTTTGTCTCTTCTATTATTAAATTTTCCATTATATTGTTCCTTTTTTGAATTGATTTATTATTTTACCGTTTTAATCTGAGTTTTTATATGAAAATAGTATTTATCTTCATTTATTTTTGTAAAATCATACGAAATAGCATCACATCTTTTAGCGATTTCATAAAATCCTATCCCTCCCCCTTTTTCGTGAGTGTTTCTACCACTTCTTCTTAACTCTTTATATCTTTTTTTTATCTCATCTCTATTGAGAGTAACAATCTCTTCAAGCTTAGGTTCAATTTTATTTTTATCATCTATTGATATTATATTTTGGCTATCAATAAAATATGATGTTCTTTCAGAGTCTTTAGACACTACTATTAAGCCACCTGGAACAATATCTCTAGACTCTTCTACATTTGATTTTGAATAGTTCATCATATTTTGTGAAAGTTCTATAAATATTGTAAAAATATTAGATGATACCCCCATGCCGACATTATTTTGTTCTGCTTCCATCTCTAAAGCTTCAGTCATTGCTGATATTAATGGTTGAGTCAATATCCCACCATAACTAATAAATACAATACCATCAGTATCAACAAGAGTTTGGATATTTTCTATATTCATTACAATGGACCTTTCTTATAACTTATCTCGTTATTAAATTTTATAGATTTTATCAGTATATACCTTTAGATTAAATAATATTATAATTTTCGTTATATTATATTGTAATAGTATTACTTTTTGTTGTATTTTATAATTTATTAGATAAAATAATAGATAAATAATATACAGGATTAGCTTAATAATATGAAACAACAATATAAATCTTATAGTCAAACATGTGAGTTTTTACAAGAGTGTGTAAAAAAACATCCAGATCTTATTACTATTGAGTCAATAGGTAAAACGTGGGAAAATAGAGATATTATGTTAGCAACAATATCTTTAAATGTAGAAAATGCAGATTTAAAACCAGCGATGTTATATACGGGAACAATTCACGCAAGAGAGTGGATAGGAAATGAATTAGCAGTTTCATTTATTGATTATATACTTACAAATTACAGTAAAAATCCAAAAGTTTTAAGAACTCTTACAAAAAATACTTTATATATAGTTCCTTGTTTAAACCCAGATGGCTTTGAGTATAGTCAATCACATTTTTCATTTTGGAGAAAAAATAGAAGAGACAATGGTGATGGAACATTTGGGGTTGATCTAAATAGAAACTTTAGTGTTGGTTATCAAAAATCAAGTGATACTGCATCTAATGTATATGGTGGACCACAACCTTTTAGTGAACCAGAAACTCTAGCTATGAAAAAGTTTGTTGACTCAAGAGACAATATTACAGTTGCATTAGATTATCATAGTCAAGGAAATGTGTTTTTTCCAGCTCATAAGTTTAATCATGAGAGTGAGATAGAGGGAACAGATTTAAATACAATTTGTGCAAATATGAATTATGAGATTCAAAAAGTAACTGGTAGAAAATATGGAATACATAGAGGAAAGCCACCTACTAAACTTATAAGTGGAAGTGGTAGAGAGTACTATTATAGTCTGGGTATTATCTCTGTAGTTGTTGAAGTTGGTACTAGAAATATACCTGATTTTATGCAAAATATGCAAGAGAGTTGTGATGAAAATATCCCTGCACTTTTAAGAACTTTAGGTGAAGCTCAGAACTATTCTAAAAATGCACCAAAAAGAGTTGAAAATTTTAGAATAGAAGATTACACTTCAAATGAAGTTACTTTAGCATGGGATTATGAATGTAATAAAGATATATATTTTCAAATATTTAGAAATACAGAAAATAAAGAGGCTTGTAATGAGTCAAATCTTATAGGTGAAATTTATGAAAATAGTTTTACAGATATTCAACTTCAAAGTGGAACGGCATACTATTATTATATAAGAGCAGTTAATAACCTAACAAGAGTTAAATCGCCTTTTGCTCCAAAAACAAAAATAAAAACAAAATTAGAACCAGATGAGTTTAGTAAAACTATATTTCCACTAGCAAAAGATATTGGATATGTGTCTAGTAAATTAATAGAAACAAATCGTAAACATTTTGGTTTAAATTCATTATTTATAGGTGTAAATGAAACAAAAGGTGTAAGCTATGGCGTGATGCAGTTTGATATTGATAATATTCCTAAAGATGCAGTGATTAAAGATGTTAGAATATCATTGTATCCACTAAATAGAGTAAATGCAAAGATTGAAAAATATGGTGAATGGTCTATATCTTTTGTGGATCAAGAAACTGTATCTGAAATAACAGATTTTGATCAAATTAATAATGCAACTATAATACAGACATTAGGTCAATCAATACCTTCAGAAAAATTAACACAAGGGATTTGGAGTCATTGGGATTTTAATGAAGCAGAAAGAGATACTTTACAGTCACAACTAAAAGTAGGTAAGGTTTTATTTAAGATATCTGGACCAACATCACTTCCTATAGGGAGAGATTCTCAAATGATGATGTTTGATTTAGGATATGGAAAGTTTGGTGGAGGTCTTCACTATAGACCTAGTATCGATATAAAATACACAATACCTAGTAAAGAGATTATTATTGAAGCTAGTGATGTATCAACTATTAAAAAAGGTTTAACAACACCTGACTCACTTATTTGTGGGTTTGATGAGGAAAAAAATAAAATATATGGGCTTATGGAGTTTGATCTTGAATCGTTGCCAAATCCTGACGAAACAATAATTACAAGTAGTTATATAGAGATAAAAAACAAAAATGCAACAAAAACAACTCAAGATATAAGATATAATGTTGAATTTGTTGATGTAGCAGATACCACTTGTGAATCAATAAAAAATAGAGAAAGAATTGAGTTTATTGGATATGAAGTAAGTAGGTCAGACCTACAAAAGAAAAAAATTCATAAATTTATTTTTGATTACTACTCTTGTTTGGCTTTAGAAGATGTGCATAAAAAGAGTAAAAGAGCAAAGTTTTTAATAAAAGCAACAGCTGCAGATATAAAAAATCATATAGTTGATTGGTATGGAAAAGATAAGAAAAATAGTGTAAAACTTGTGATTAGTTATATAAATAGAAGAAAAGAACCCGTAAAACCAGTTTCTAATTTAACTAAAATTATAGAAAATAACAAAGTTAAACTTACTTGGGAAAATCCAACGTGTGAAGATTTTAGTGGGGCTTATGTAGTAAGAAATAGATTTCATAAACCAAAAAATCATCTAGATGGGGATAAACTATATGCAGGACGTGACAACTATACTTTTGATGACTTTGGAAATGTAAACATAGACAAATATTATGCAGTATTTACATACGATGATGTACCAAACTATAGTGAACCAGTTATAATAAAACATAATTAAAAGGCAATAATATGATACTTAAATTTAAAAAATGGTTTCCAAAGATTAAAAAATCAGCATGGGTAGCACCTAGTGCTGATGTTATTGGAAATGTAAAAATCGGAAAAGATAGTTCAATATGGTTTGGGGCAGTTGTAAGAGGTGATGTTCATAAAATAAGAATAGGTAAAAGAACTTCAATTCAAGATTTATCTATGGTTCATGTAACACATTATAAAAAAGATGATATGAGTGATGGAAACCCTACACTTATAGGTGATGATGTAACAATAGGTCATAAAGTGATGCTTCATGGTTGTACAATAGAAAATGGTTGTCTAATAGGTATGAATGCAACTATTTTAGATGGAGTTGTAATAGGAGAGGGTAGTATAGTAGGTGCTCACTCTTTAGTAACAAGCAATAAAGTATTTCCTCCAAATAGTTTAATTATGGGAAGTCCAGCAAAGGTTGTAAAAACTTTAAGTAAAGAGGAATCAGAAGATTTAATAAAACATGCAGCAAGATATGTTGAGTTTAAATCTGAATATCATAAATAGTTGATATTCTATTTTTTTGTAAGGGGGAAATATGAACTTAAAACTAATAGTTATAACATTTAGTTTAATTCCAGTATTATTAAATGGTATAGAGATATCAAAAATAAAAGATTTTGAAATTGATATAAAGTCAACACAACAAACAACGAATTTTTCACTAAAAGCTAAGTCTAGTAAAAGTAAAGATATAGAGAGTAAATTTGAGAAAGTTATAGGTATTGTAAAAAATAGTGATATTTGTGTAGGGGGAAAATACAATATTTACCCAAATTATAATTATGTAGAAAATAGAAAAATAATTAATGGATATAACTCTAATATACATTTCAAGTGTGAATTTGATGACATTAAAGATTATGAAAAGCTTTTATCTGAAATTAAACATTTTAATCTACCACTTTCTCAAGGAAAGATTAACTATAAAAGTAGTTTAGAGGTTAAAGAGAAAGGGGATGCTAAATTGGAATTAAAAGCATATACCTATGCAAAAAATTATACTAAATATTTAAATAAACAATTTAAAAACTGCAATATAAAGAATATTGATTTTACAAATAAAATCTCTAATTCACCTATACCATATAGATCACTTTCAAGTACCTCTAATAGTACAATAGTAACAGCACCTATAGGAGATAAATTAAAACTGAAAATATCTGTAAATTATGTTTTTATTTGTCAAAATTATTAGGCGTAACTATTTATTAAACTTATAGTATAATCAAAAAAATAAACAACAAAGATATGTATATGCAAAATAATAATTTTTCTAAAAGATTAACGGTACTGATATTAAAAGAAAATACACACTGTTATGATGATTTTTTTCTAGATACTTTTGGATCAGTTATCTTTAGTTACATGCTTGATGAAGCACATACTAAGTTTTTTAAAAATCACATTGATATGATCATAGTAGAGTTAGGTTCTTTAAATGATGAAAAATTTTCATTTTTAAGGGATCTTAAAAAAGATAGAAAATTTCTTTTAACTATGGTTTTATCAATAGATACATCTTTTAATCTTTTAAAAAGAACTATGGAGAATGGGATAGATGAATATGTTTTAAACCCAATAGATCAAGTTAGTTTTATAAAAGTTGTAAAAAACCTAGAATCAAAATACCTTTTGGGTGAAGAGTATGAAACAAATCTTGAAAATTTAAATCTACTTAAACAGTATCAAACAATAACTGATAGCAGTTCTATAGTATCAAAAACAGATTCTTCAGGAAGAATAACTTATGCTAATGATAATTTTTGTAAAATATCAGGTTACACAAAAAATGACTTAATAGGTCAAAACCACAATATAATAAGAAGTCCAGATACACCAAAAGCTATTTTTAAAGATTTTTGGAACACTATAAAAGACAAAAAAGAACAGTGGAATGGAATTATAAAGAATATATCAAAAAGTGGTAAATCTTATTATGTTAAATCTTCTGTTACTCCTATATTAAATAAAGATAATGAGATTGTGGAATATATAGCTTTAAGGCAAAATATTAGCTCAATACTTAGTGATAAAAAACACTTTTTAGATAAGATTGAGGCAAACCATCTATCAATACTTATACTTGTTCAAATAGATGAATTTGAGATGTTAGAAAAATTTTATAACCTTACAACAATAGATCAAATTGAGAAGATGTTTGGGTATAAGGTTTTGACATATTTACCAGATAGTTATAAATTTGACAATGTATATAATCTAGATAATGGAAGGTATGCTCTTCTTACAGACTTTGATCATTTTGATAAAAAAAATATAAAACTTGATGAGTATCTAAAAGAGTTCGTAAGTAATGTAAAAAAATCAATTTTAGAGATTGATGATATTGAGTATGACATAAATATATCACTAAGTTATGCAATGGGTAAACATATGCTTTATGAGGATGCTAAAGCTGGACTTAGTGAGGCTATGGAAAGTCATGTGATAATATGTCATTCTAATGATTTTTCAATAAGGCATCAAAAAGAGGCTAAAAAAAATCTAGATGTAATAAAAATGGTTAAAATTGCACTTGATAATTATAATATAATATCATATTTCCAGCCAATAATAAATAATAATACTAAAGAGGTTGTAAAGTATGAATCGTTAGTGCGATTAATAGATGAATATGGAAAAATTTTATCACCTTACGAGTTTTTAAATATCTCAAAGAAAGGTTACTATTATAATAAAATAACAAAAAGGGTTTTAGATAATTCTTTTAAAATGTTAAATAATGTAACCACTAAACTATCTATAAATCTATCAACTCTAGATATTGAAAAAGAGGAGACCAGAGAACATATATATTTACTTTTAGATGAATACAAAGATGATAATAACAGACTTGTATTTGAACTCTTAGAGGATGAAAATGTCAAAGATTTTCAAGTTATAAAAGATTTTATACGAAATATAAAAAAGAGAGGAGTTTGTATAGCTATAGATGATTTTGGAGTAGGCTATTCAAATTTTGAAAGACTTTTAGAATTTGAACCAGATATTTTAAAAATTGATGGATCTTTGATTAGAAATATTACAACAGATAAATATAG
>JAYEMI010000007.1:0-3891 GCA_034718015.1 Campylobacterota bacterium
TAGTTGTAATGTTTTATAAGTTCTATAAGAAATGTTGGAGTTCCTGTCTCGAACCAATAGTTATCATAAAAGTGATCATTTGAGATAAACAGTAATATATCGAAAGGGTTATACATATCACTTCCTAGGAAGTTATAGCCATTGTACCAACACTTTAACTTATCCATCTAAAACTACTACTTTTTGATTGTATTTTTTATAACACTCTTGTATAAGTGTATCAAAACATCTTCTATCATAAATATCACTACGACACTTTACCCCTAGTCGTATTTCATTATCTTCTAATATCTCTTCCCATCTTTTATCAAGATCTGTTCTACTTTCAATCTTCCCTTTTGCAAAGTTTACAGTTATAACTGGATGACTAATACTCCAATCCCACTTATCTTCTATATCAAGACCTTTAAAATATTCTTTTTTAGCTTCAAATATATTTTTTAAGGTATCTAAAAACAAAGATTTTCCAAATCTTCTAGGTCGAGATAAAAATACATATTTGTGATTTTCTACCATCTCATAAGCAATAGCTGTTTTATCTATATAGAGATAATCTTTTTCTCTTATCTCACTAAATGTTTGTATACCAATAGGAAGTTTTTGTAGTTTCATATAAGCTTTACCTTTTATAGAAGTGTTTAATATACTGATTATACTTAAACAGTGCTTTTATAACAATCAATGATTAACTACAAAAAAAGCCAAATTAAGAGTAACTCCTATTTGACTTTTTTAAGCTATTTAGCTGCTTTAGCTTCTTTGATCCAAGCATTTACTTTTGATGCATTACTTTTTAGCCATGATTTTACATGTCTTTTGATATCTTTCTCTTTATTTTGACCATTTGCCATAAGCATATTTTGACCACTTATATCATTTACACTAAGTTTTACTAAATTAAATAGTTTTACTATATCTTTATGGTTTTTTAATGTACTTGCATTTGATACTATTCTTTGGTTATTGATATTAAATCCATAATCTGCACCATTGGCAAGTTTTGTAGATGGTGTGTTTGGATTTGCTGAGTGAGTTACTTCTAAAAATACAACATCTTTTCCAGGTACTAGTTTTCCAGATACCCAATATGGAGTCCATGTATAGTAAAGAATTGATTTACCTGTTTTATAGTTTGCAATTGTATTTGCAATAAGAGCTGAATACTCCCCTTGATTGTGTTCAACTACACCTCTCATATCATATGCATCAAGTTGATGTTCGATAACTTTTTCACACCCCCATCCAGCACTACAACCTGTTAAGTCTGCTTTTCCATTTCCATTTAGGTCAAATAGTTTTGCAATTCCTGGTTTTTTTAGGTCATTATAGTATTTGATATTATACTTATCTGCTGTTTTTTTATCTATTAGATACCCTTGTGCACAGTTTGAGATAAAATTATCATACTTTACAATTGTTTTATCACCACCTACACCTTTTAATTTTCCGCTATGGATAGGATCCCACATAGCTGCCATAAAATAAACATCATCACTTTTTGCATTGTTTGCAATGGTTTGGTATGCTATATCATAGCCAACAGAATTTGTCGTCTCTACTTCGTGCCCCATTTTTTTTAATAATTCAGTCACAATTTGTAATTGAAAACCTTCCTCTGCAATTGATGTTTTTACTGCTGTTACTTTAGCACCAAATAAACTTGAAGCTAATGTAATCGAAGCTAGCCCACTTATTAAAATTTTTTTACTTATCATTTTTTTCCTTTTTTAAGTTGTATACAAGTCCTACTGGACCTTTTTCATACCATTTTCTTTTATCGCTTTTATCTTTGTTTCCCATCTCTTGTGTTAATCTATCTAAAATAACTGCAAGAAGTACAATACCCAAGCCACCAACTGCTGCAAGACCAACATCAAGTCTTCCTATTCCTCTAAGTACCATTTGACCCAAGCCACCAACTGCAATCATAGATGCAATAACTACCATAGAGAGTGCCAACATCAATGTTTGATTTATACCTGCCATAATTGTAGGCATCGCTACAGGAATTTGGACTTTCCATAACATCTGAGAAGAGCTAGCACCAAAAGATCTTGAAGCCTCTATTAGATCTTCTGGTACTTGTCTGATACCTAAATTTGTAAGTCTTATAAGTGGAGGAAGAGCAAATATAATAGTTACAATAACTCCAGGTACATTTCCTATTCCAAACAACATAACAATAGGGATAAGGTAAACAAATGCTGGCGTTGTTTGCATAGCATCTAATATTGGTCTTAAGAGCTTATCAACTGTATCGCTTTTTGCACTCCAAATACCCAATGGAAGCCCTATTATTACAGAAAACAATACAGCAGTTATCACCAGTGATAAGGTGATCATAGACTCTTCCCAAGCTCCAATAAATCCAATAATAAAAAATGAAATAAATGTTCCAAAAGCTAATTTCTTACTTGAAACTTGCAAGGCTAACAAAACAAAAAACAGTATCACCACATAGGGATTTAGATAAAGTAAAAATGTCTCAATCGCTTTTAATACCACATCAATAGGTGCTTTTGCAGCTATAAAAACATCTCTAAAGTTTATCACTAACCAATCAATTCCACTATTTGTCCACTCATCAAAAGGTAGAATAGCCTCTTCAAATGGATTAAAAATATCAAAGTTTTTACTCTCTTCTACTGTTGGATTAGAAGCTTGCTCAGTCCAATTTACACTTGATTCTTTATCTTCTTGTGCGGTTGATGCTGTTCCCCATGGATCGCTACTCATATTCTATCCCTTCATCAAAAACTTTCAACAATTTACTTTTTGAAATAGTTCCTTTATATTTTCCATCATCATTAACAACAGCTGTTGGGTATGTATGTTCTGCAATATCGGAAATAATTTCACTTATTTGTAGATTTTCATTTATTGAACACTCATTTACTATAGCATCATGAATTGTACCACCTAGTTTTTTTTGTTCATTTAAACTCTCTACAGATAAAAGACCTATGTATTTACCACTTTTTTCTAAGAAATAAGCATAATTCTCATCAAAATCAGCGATATATTGTAGAGCAGATTTAACACCAGTTCCCTCTTTGTTTATAATAGTGGAGTGTACTTTTTTTACTATATGCGCTGCAGTTAATACAGATGTGACATCAACACCTTTAAAAAATGATTTTATATAATCATTTGCAGGATTACTAATAATATCTTCAGGCGTACCTATTTGGGATATTTCACCATTTTGCATTATAGCTATTCTATCGCCAATCCTAATAGCTTCATCTAAATCATGAGAGATAAAAACAATAGTTCTTTTCTCTTTCTCTTGAAGTACTAGCAGCTCATCTTGCATCTCTGTTCTTATAAGTGGATCAAGTGCAGAAAAAGCTTCATCCATAAGCATAATATCTGGATCATTTGCTAATGCTCGTGCTAGTCCAACTCTTTGTTGCATACCACCACTTAATTCATCTGGATAAGATTGAGCATGGTTTTCAAGTCCAACTTGCTCTAGTGCTTTTAATGCAGCTTCGTATCTTGTAGCTTTATCCATACCGCTTAGCTCTAATCCAAATGATACATTATCGATGATATTCATATGTGGCATCAATGCAAAAGATTGAAATACCATAGAGATTTTCTTTCTTCTTATATCTATAAGCTCTTTATCGCTTAGATTTGTAACATCAGTTTCATCAATGTATATTTTTCCTGAAGTTGGTTCTATGAGTCTGTTTAAAAGTCTTACAAGTGTAGATTTACCAGAACCTGAAAGCCCCATAATTACAAATATTTCACCCTCATTGATCTCAAAACTTGCATCTTGAACACCTATAGTCATACCTGTTTTCTCAAATATCTTATCTTTACTTAGACCACTTTCTAACATTTTTAATGCTTTTTTTGGTTCATCTCCAAAAACTTTAA
>JAYEMI010000008.1:0-17358 GCA_034718015.1 Campylobacterota bacterium
TGGACAAAAAGATATATCTTATATCACAATAAAAAACATCCTAAAGATATGGGTAAACTAGAAATCGAAGCCTTTTCAACTCATCTTTTACAATGCAGCACTGATATTCGTTTTATTCAGGAGCTACTTGGTCATAAATCTATTGAGACTACTATGATATATAATTCGTATAGTTTACTTTATGGCATTAAGTCATAAGTTGCCTCTACTCTTGTTGTAAAAGAGTTAAATAAAAGTGATATAAAATCACCTTTGGATTTTTAATATCAAGCTATTATTTTAAATAATCTCTTATATATTCCCATCCAGAGTAGAGTGTTAAAAATACTGCTGCCCAAAGTAGTTCAGCTCCAAATGGCCAGTTCATAAGTAAAAAACCAATTGCAATCATCTGTACAACTGTTTTTACTTTTCCTGCCATACTTGAAGCTACATCTTTACCTTCACTTACAGCTACTACTCTAAGACCTGTTATAAAAAACTCTCTTGAAAGTATTAAAAAAATAGCAAATGCACTAGCACGATCTAAAGCAATTAAACCAATAAATCCAGCAAGTATAAGCATCTTATCTGCAAGTGGGTCAAGGATACTTCCAAGTTTTGTCATCTGATTCCAACTTCTTGCAATATATCCATCAAAGAAGTCAGTTACTGAAGCAATAACAAAAATTAAAGCAGCAAAATAATCAAGCCAAGATGGATCCCAACCAGTAAAAATAGGATTAGTTCTATCAATCATAAACCAAAGCATCAAAGGAGCTAAAAGTATTCTAAAAGCTGCTAAGATGTTTGGTAAGTTTAAGTTTTTTTGTGAGGTGTTATCTGTCATTATTTTTTGAAAGTTGTCCCACCGTCAACTAAAAGTGTACTACCTGTAATCCAAGAAGCTTCATCACTACATAAAAAGTAACAAGCTGAAGCTAAATCTTCTGGTTGTCCCATTCTATTTAGTGGTGAAAGCTCTGCTGTTTTAGCTTTTACCTCTTCATAGTTTGTGAATGCTTTTAGTGCATCAGTATCAATAGGTCCACCTGAAACTGCATTTACTCTAATACCCATACTACCAAGCTCTGTTGCTGCATATCTTACCATAGCTTCAACTGCTGCTTTGTTTGTACCATGTCCTGCGTAGTTTTCAATATATACTAAGTTTCCTGTAGAGCTTAAACTAACCATAGCTCCACCACCGTTAGCTTCCATTCTTTTTGCAGCTTGTTGAGAACAACATACAAATGCATCAACAGTTGCAGTATAGATATTGTTTAATCCTCTTGGTTTTAGTTTCATATATTTTCCATATCCACCTACTACAGCTCTACCATAAATCATAGCATTTGATATAAAATAATCTATTGTTTCAAAATCTTTATCAATCTCTAAAAACAACTCTTTTGCAGTTTCAGGTTCTAAAATATTATAAGAATAATATCTTGCTTTAATACCATATTTTGATTCTAAATCATCGGCAATCTCTTTTGCGATCTCTTCATTTGAGTTATATGTAAAAGCGATATTTATACCCTCTTTAGCGAATCTATAAGCACAAGCTTTCCCTATACCTTTTGTAGCTCCTGTTATTACTAGTGTTTTATTTGACATTTGTATTCCTCTTAGAATTAAGTTTTTATTAATTTTTTGAATTTTAGCTAAAATCTGTTTGAAATTAGATAAAAAGTATATTAATCTAGTTTTTCGTACATGGCATTATCAACTAAAAAATCATCAAGTTCTTTTTTTGGTTTTATATTTGATACTTGTTTAAGCATTGTTACTTGTCTTACAAGGTTTCCATTTCCTTGACTTAGTTTTTTAAATGCTTCATCATAGCTATCGTTTGCAGTTTTTAATCCATTTCCAATTTTAGTTAAATCTTCAACAAAACCATTGAATTTTTTATACAACTCTTCAGCTCTTTTATACACTTCAGTAATATTAGCAGCTTGTTTTTCATATCTCCATGTATTTTCAACTGCTCTTAAGGCAACTAATAAAGTTGTAGGACTTACTAAAATAATTTTTTGTTTAAAAGCATCATCATAAAGTGCCAACTCTTTTTGAAGTGCAAGGAGTAAAGCTCCCTCAATAGGTATAAACATAAATATAAAATCAAGACTATTTATATCTTTTAAATCCTCATATTTTTTGTTTGAAAGACCTTTTATATGATCTTTTATGGATTTTATATGGTTTTTTAATGATATTTGTTTTTCTATCTCATCATCACTTGACATATAATTATTATATGCTGTTAGTGATGTTTTTGCGTCTATTATTATATCTCTATTATTTGGTAATTTTACAATAACATCAGGTCTAAATGACTTATCATCATTATCTTTGAGGCTGACTTCTCTTTTGTATTCATATCCTTCTCTTAACCCTGAACTCTCTAGTACATTTTCTAGTACCATCTCACCCCATACACCTTGCTTTTTACTATTTCCCTTTAATGCATTTGTTAAGTTTGAAGCTTCTGTAGACATTTTTTGATTCAGCTCCCTTAAATGTTTAAGTTCAGCCCCTAATGCACTTCTATCTTTGGTTTCTTTATCATATACATCTTCAACTTTTTTCTTAAAATCTGTTAGTTGAACTTTCATTGGATTTAAAAGATGTCCGATGTTTTCTTGATTTTGTTGACTGAATTTTTTACTATTATTGTCAAATATTTCTGTCGCAAGGTTTTTGAATTGTTCTTTTAGTTTCTCCTCATTTTGTTCTAAAAATGATAATTTTTCCTCTATTGATCTATTTTGTTCTATTAATTTTGTTTGGAGCTGTGAAATTACTATTTTGTCATCATTTATTATGTGCTGTAAAGTTTCATTTTTTTCATTTAAACTAAGAACTGTATTTTTTAAATCTATCTCTTTTTGTGTTGAGTTATTGATTTTTTCATTTAATCTTGAAAGCTCTATTTGATATTTATTATTTTCTATCCCTATTAAAATATTTTTATTTTCAAGTGTATTTTTTTCTAATTTACTTGTTTTATTATTTTTGAATATAACTACTCCAAGTATTAAAATGATAAAAGTTAATAATAAATACACCTCCATATCCTTACCTCTTTTACAATAATATTAAAGTGGCTAAACCAAGAAAACTAAAAAAACCAACTACATCAGTTACTGTTGTAAGTAATACAGTACTACCAATAGCAGGATCAATTCCCATTTTTTGAAGTAAAAGTGGTATTACACTTCCAAAAAATCCAGCACTTAAAAGGTTTATAATCATAGACATCGCAATAACAACACCAAGCATTGGTATATTAAACCAAAGGTATGAAGTCAAACCAATAACAAGTGCGAATAAAGCACCATTTACAAGTGAGATTATCACCTCTTTTTGAATGGTTTTTTTAGCATCTTCACCCTCAATATCACCAATTGCCATTTGTCGAACCGTTACTGTTAGAGTTTGCGTACCTGCATTACCACCCATAGAGGCAACTATAGGCATTAAAATTGCTAGTGCTACTAATGATTGTATTGTTGTATCAAACATACCTATTACTAATGAAGCAGCAATTGCTGTGACTAAATTTAAAGCCAACCATTTTGCTCTAGTTTTACCAATCTCAAACATATCTTCATCTTGCTCAGCATCATCATTTACTCCAGCCATGTTATAAATCTGTTCAGTTGCTGACTCTTCAATGATATCATAGATATCATCTGAAGTTATACGACCAATAAGTTTATTTTTATCATCAATAACAGGTACACTAGTAAGATTGTAGTTTGTAACAATCTCAACAACCTCTTTTACATCTATTTTATGATTTACATTATAGTTTTTTAATTTCTCAGTTGGAATATCTTCAAATGTTAAATTGTGCTCAAATATTATTAACTCTTCAAGTCCAACAGAACCAATGTATATACCATATTTATCAGTTAAGTGACAATGCCATATATCACGAACTTCACCTATTTGTTTTAACTCTTTTAGTCTTTTTAATGCATCACCAATTTTTTCCGTAATTTTTGCAGCAAAAAGCTCTGTTTGCATATATGAACCAGCTTCATCTTCCTCATATGAGATAAGCTGTTCCATTAACTCTTTATCTTCATCATTAAAACCATCTAAAATATCATCAGCTAATTCTTGATTATCTTCACTTACTGTTTGGATAAAGTCTGCTGCGTCATCTGTATCCATTTTTGAGGCGATATCAGTAATTTTTTTAGTAGTTAAAAGTTCTGCAACTTCCTCTTGAATATGTTCTGGAAACTCTGATAAAATTTCTGCAAAAAGTTCATGTGGTATTATCTTTAATACTTTTAAATATTCTTCATCATCTAAATCTCTTAAATCTTGCAGCTGTTCAGCTATATCATATGGATGCACTGTTTTGTTATCAAGTTTAAATTGCTCTAGTTCTTCTATTATTGTTTGGGTTAATATTGTAATTTGTTCTATGTTTTTAGTTTCCATTATTTCCCTTTGAATAAGATTTGAATTAAAAAAGTATTATATCCTTTTATTCTAATGTTTTAATTATTAAAACAACTAATATTGAATATAATCAAAATTAAAATTAAAATTAAGGAAAAAATATGAATATAACGAAGTACATAATAGTTTGCTTTTTATTAATAACAACACTAAATGCAAAAAAAATAGTAGCTATACCTGAAGCCTCAGGAATATGTTTTTTAGAAAAAACAAACTCTTTAGTAGTTGTTAACGATGAAGGTTGGATATATAGAATAAATACTAAAGGTAAAATATTAGAAAAAAAATATTTAGGAAAATATGATTTAGAGGGTATAGATTATGATGTTAAAAATGATCAATTGTTAGTTGTAGTTGAAGGAAGTGAATCCATACTTACTTTGGATAGTAAATTAAATATACAAAAAGAGATAAAAATAAAAAAAATGTATAAAAAAATCAAATTATTAAAAAAATTAAAAGGTAGTGGATTAGAAGCAATTGCTATAGATGAAAATGGAGATATATATGTTTCAAATCAATCAAAAATAACATATAAAAAAAAGTTAAAAGAAAATGCTTCAGTTATTTTAAAAGTAGGAAGTTTGAAAAAGAAAAAAACTAAAATTAAAAAGGTATTTAATCATGGATATATTGATATTGCAGGTATGACATTTCACGAGGGGTATTTATATATGACAAGTGATAAAAAAAATTTATTAATAAAATATGATATAAAAAACAATAAAATAATAAAAGAGATCAAACTTCCTAAGTCAGCACAAGAGGGTATATGCTTTGACAATAAAAACAATATCTATATAGCTGATGATAATGGGGCAATTTTAAAATATAAAAAGAAAAAATTTGATATTTAATTGTGTTGGCTAGAACTAAAAGAATTAATCTTTTAGTTTAAATGATAAAAGTAGTGAAATAATTAGCAAAATAATAGTAAAAGTATATAAAAAACCATAACTTGTAAAGTTTAAAATAATCCCACCAAATAAAGAGAAAAACATCCCAATAGATGTTATGTTTGTTTGAAGTGCACTATAAACAGGACGCCTATCTTCTGGAGCAAGTATAAGGATTAAGTTTCCAGATGAGATTCTATTTCCATCCATAGAAGCACCAACCAAAAAGAAAATAAACATATACATATAAAGTGAAGTAGCTAAAAAAGCCAAAGATATCGCAACTATTGTCATTATAATAGTAATATTTGCTATAAGTTTATTAAGACCTTGAGAGCTTAACTTTCCCCAAAGAATATTGCTAAACATAGCTCCTACCATTTGTGCAGTAATAAGTAGCCCTATAATTGTCCCAGAGAGTTCTATTTTAGTTTGTGCATCTAAAATAATAAAGGGTAAAGCAAATAAATATGAGTAAGCTAATAAAAATGTTCCTATTTGAATTTGTAAATCCTTATCTATTTTTAAAGTTTTTGATGCATTTTGTAAAAACAGTTTAAATGATTTCTCTTTGACTGCGAGATTCTCTTTTTTTGGTTCAGTTACGGTTCCAAAAGCAAGAAGTCCTATACCCATCAAAAAAGCACTAGCCATAAATAAAATACCATAACTATAAGGTGGTTCAAATACTTCAAGCATATAACCTGTAACTGCTCCACTAATAATAGCTGCAAAAGCAGAGAAAAACTGCCTTACAGCCATAGTTTTACCACGAAACTTATGTGTAAATATTTTTGCTGTTAGTTCTCTAAAATATATTGCTCCAAATCCTGCAGAAAAAGAAAATATAAAAAGTCCAATACCAATACTAATAAGTGATAATGTTTTATATTCATCACCAAAAATCATAATAGCAACACCAATACTAAACCAAGCTAAAAATCTAAACCAAAATACTCTTCGTAAGTACTTCAGCATGTAAGGATAACTTTGTGCATGAAAAGCAGCATAAAGCTGAACTATAATTGCTCCACCTCTAAGTAGTGAAGAGAAAAATCCAATAAGAATAGAACCTCCCCCAAAATGACTGATAATTAAAGGTAAAATAGTGTGTGGTTCAGCAATAGTTGTACTAATTGAGAGAAAAAAACCATGCAATACATTTTTTATATGGTTTGGCTTGGAGTCCATTTCGTGTTGTTTTGTAGACATTTGTATCCTAAAGTGTAGTTTCGTTATTTTATCCAAATTATGTTTATGATATAATGGCTGGAAATATATACAGGAGAGTATTAACTATGGGTAGAGCCTTTGAGTATAGAAAAGCAGCCAAGATGAAAAGATGGGGAAATATGTCAAGGGTATTTCCAAAACTAGCAAAAGCAATTACAATGGCAGCAAAAAGTGGTGGTGGTGATCCAGATACAAATCCAACATTAAGAATGGCAATAAATACAGCAAAAGCACAAAATTTGCCAAAAGATAATATTGAATCAGCAATTAAAAGAGCAACAGCAAAAGATGCTGCTAATTTAAGTGAAGTTAATTATGAAGGTAAGTGGCTACATGGAGTGTTAGTATTTGCTGAAGCAGCAACTGATAACAATACAAGAACAATTGCAAATATAAAAACTATATTTAAAAAATCTGGTGGTACTATTGTACCTACTGGTTCACTAGAGTTTATGTTTTCAAGAAAAGCTGTTTTTGAGCTTAAAAGACCAGATATGGACTTAGAAGAGTTAGAATTAGAGTTGATAGATGCTGGACTTGAAGAGATAAAAGAGGATGATGAAGAACATATCTCAATATATTCTGATTATACTGATTTTGGAACTATGTCAAATAAACTTGATGAATTAGGGATAGAATATGAAAAAGGTTCTTTGCAAAGAATACCAAACACTCCTATAGAGATTACTGATGAGCAGATGGAAGAGCTAGCTGTATTATTAGATAAACTTGAAGATGATGATGATATTCAAAATATTTATACAAACTTAGCTTAATAAAAGTTAAGTTAAAATTATAAATAAAATTAAAAATTAAAAGATAAGGATTATAAATGTCAAAAAAATTTAGATTAGTTACTAGAAGCGATATGGATGGTTTGGTGTGTGCTGTTATTTTAAAACAGCTTGATATGATTGATGATATTACATTTGTTCATCCAAAAGATATGCAAGATGGAACAATAGAGATAACAGAAAATGATATTATTACTAACTTACCATACTATAAGCAAGCTCATTTAGTATTTGATCATCATGAAAGTGAATCGATAAGAAATGGTGAAGCAGATAATTATGTCATACTTCCAGATGCACCAAGTGCAGCTAGAGTTGTTTATGATTATTATGGAGGAGCTGAAAAGTTACCTCATATTGCTGAAGATATGATGGTAGCAGTTGATAAAGCTGATGCTGCTCAATTTAGTGTTGATGATATTTTAAATCCAACAGGTTGGGAACTTTTAAGTTTTTTAATGGACTCAAGAACAGGGCTTGGAAGATTTAGAGAGTTTACGGTATCGAACTATCAACTAATGATGGATTTAATTGATTATTGTATTGATCATACAATCGAAGATATTATGAAACTTCCAGATGTAGTTGAAAGAGTTGAATTATACAATAAATACTCAGATGATTTTATCGAACAACTTCAAAGATGTACAACATTACATGAAAATTTGGTAGTTCTTGATTTAAGAGATGAAGAGACAATATACCCAGGAAATAGATTTACAATATATGCACTTTTCCCTGATACAAATATCTCTATCCATGCTTTATGGGGATTTAAAAAACAAAACACAGTTTTTGCAACAGGAAAATCAATAGTAAATAGAAGTTCTAAAACTAATGTTGGTGAATTGATGCTTAAATATGGTGGTGGTGGACATGGTGCTGCTGGTACTTGTCAAATTGATAATGATAAAGCTGAAGATATTTTAAAAGAGCTTGTTGAAGCTATTACAACTGATGGATAATTAAACAATAGATGGAGATTGTAAAATAAATCTTCATCTATTTTGTTGTTGATTACTTTAGTGGTAAGGTGATCTTAAATTCTGCACCATAAAATAGATTATCTTTATATAAAGTTTCTTTATTTTTTACACTTATTTGACCCCTAAAATGTTTTTCTATTATCTCTTTTGTCATATATAATCCTATTCCAGTACCTTGACTTTGATGTTTTGTTGTAAAATATGGTTCAAATATATTGTTAATAATATCATCATCTATTCCACCACCACTATCAGCGATAGTAATAACTGCATTTTCATCTTCTTTGTGTAATGTTGTAAATATAAATTTACAATCATTTTCTTTATCTTTTAATGCATCCTTGGCATTATTTAATATATTAATTACTGATTGAGCAAGTTCATGTTCATATCCATATATAGTTATAAAATGATCTTTTTCATCTTTAATAATTTTTATATTATAGTTGTCAAAAGAAGCTTTTACTATTGATGCACATTTTTGACAATTTTTATTAAGACTAAATTTTTTACGAATCTCATCTGTTTTGAAAAAATCTCTAAAGTCTTCAATAGTATGAGATAATTGCTGAGAAGTTTCTTCAAGCAAGGTAAGATTTTTTAAAGCTTCCTCTTGATTAAAAATCTTATGTTCTATTTTAAGTACCATGCCACTTGCAATAGTAGATATTAAACTAAGTGGTTGTCTCCACTGGTGAGCAATATTTTCTATCATTTCACCCATAGCAATTATTTTTGACTGTTCATTTAACTGCCTATCTTTCTCTCTTATTTTATCAACTTGAATATCTATTATCTCTTGTAGCCTTTTTTGAGTAGTAATGTTTTTTCTGTATGCTACATATCCAATTTTATTATTATTATCATCATAGTCAGGTTCTATTAGTATTTCAAATGAGATAATATTTGAATTTTTTGTTTTATTTTGAATAGTGCCAGTAAATGGTAAATCATTTGATATTTTTTCCCAAAGTTTTTTGTAAATATTCGTATTAGCTAACTCATATTTTACAATATTGTGTGATTTCCCTACTAGTTCCTCTTTTGTGTAACCCATAGTATCACAAAACATTTGAGAAGCATAAGTAATTATTCCATTTAAATCAGTTTTAGTAACATCTATGTAGTTATTTAAAATATTATCTTCTGGATGAAAAGAATCTGATTGATTATTTGGCATAAATTTCCTTTATTACATAATTAAATTGTAATGTGATTGTAACATTTATGTAATAAAAATATAATAAATTATTATTTATAATCCTACAGCTTCTTTTATAGCATTGATATAACTTAAATTAGATATGTTATTGTTTTTTTTATAAGCAATATCAAAAGCAGTTCCATGATCTACTGATGTTCTAATAATTGGTAAATTTAAAGAAACATTTATGCTTTCATCAAAATATAAAGCTTTTAAAGCTGATAAACCTTGATCATGATACATAGCTACAAAATATTTATATTTTTCTCTTGATCTTGGAGTAAAAGCTATATCTGGGACTACTAGTTCAAATATATTATTTTGCAAAGATTTATTTACCTCTTTTATTGCTTTTATTATTTTAAATTCTTCGTCTCCTATTACTCCATTGTCTCCTGCATGTGGATTAAGTCCTAATACTGCTATTTTTTCATTTGGTTCACCAATATCAATATAAAACTCTTTTAAAAACTTAATCAGTTTTGATTTCTTAATATATTTAGGGACCTCTTTTAGTGGAATATGCTCAGTGTACAAAGCTACAAACATTTTACTACATCCAAGCATCATGATTGCATCTTTTTTGAAAATATCTCTTAGCATATCAGTATGTCCAACATAATTTATTCCAGCTTTTTTCCATGATTCTTTGTTTATTGGAAGGGTACAGATTGAATCAACTTCATTCTCTTTTGCTAAATTAATTGCTTGCATAAATGAATCATATGAAAACTTACCAGATTCTTTTGATACTTTTGCTGGTTTAATTCCACATTTATCATACTTACCTGATATATTAAAATCTTCTGGTATAGCAATACCTAAAATTTTTGAAGCACTTTTTAATATCTTTTGGTCAATACAGTATATGGGACTACATAAATGTTTTATTACATAGTGATTTTGTAAAGCCAATTGCATGCCAATTCCATTTATATCACCAATACTAATTGCTATTTTTTTAATTTCACTCATACAATCAAGCTTCTCATCTCTTTAATGGCATCTTTTAATCCAACAAAAACACTTCTAGCTATTATGCTTTGACCTATATTTAGCTCTTCTATATTTTTTATTGATGATATTAATGTTACATTTTGATAATTAAGACCATGACCAGCAGCTACTTTTAGTCCAAGTTTCTTTGATAGCTTAGCACTTTTTTTAATTGATTTTATACTTTTTTCTAACCTCTTTGATAATTCAATTCTTGGTAATTCTAGCTCCTTTATACTATGATGGGTTTTATCTAATCCACTATAAAACATTGCATAAATATTGGCAAACGTACCTGTATGTAGTTCAATCCACTCAACATTCAGCTCTTTTGAAAGTTTAATCATCTTATCATTTGGATCTATAAACAGTGATACTTCTATCTCATTTTCATGTAATTTAGTGATAACTTTTTTAAGTTGTTTAAAATGTGTTTTAATATCAAGTCCACCCTCAGTAGTTACTTCAGCTCTATTTTCAGGAACTAAAGTAGCTCTATGTGGTTTAAGTTTACAAACTATATCTATTATTTCATCATTTATACTACACTCTAAATTTACGGGCAATGGTGATATCTCTATAATATTTATAGCATCACTATCGTGTATATGCCTTCTATCCTCTCTTAAGTGAATAGTGATTTGATCTGCTCCACTTAATTTACATATAGATATAGCATCTAGTGGATTTGGGTCATTTATAGCTCTTGCTTCTCTTAATACTGCAATATGATCGATATTTACTCCAAGTAACATTATTTATTTCCTTGTGTTTGATTTATGGTGTATTTTATCAAATATATTCTAAACTTAACTCTTTTTCGAAATAAAATATCTCTGCATTGAAGATATTTCCTCTTTGTGATTTAAGATTATTCAGCTTTAGACTATCCCCTTTAAAAAGTCTTTTGATTTGTCTAAAAGTAAGCATTTTATTCATAAATTTTGCCCATACAATATGTTCGCAACTATTGCATTTAAAACCGCCATTTATTTTAGTTACTTCACCACCACATTGACATAAAAACATAGTAGTTGATTTTGTTTCATCATCAAAAATAAGTTCAAGTTTTCCATTATTTAAAGTTGCTTTTGTATCATATAAGGTATTATTTGATGATTTAAACCCTTTTGCAAGTATTGTTTCACCTTTTAAAAGTTTTTTAACCTCTTTGTCTTTAAATTCTCTTCCAAAACTGTGTTTCCATATTTTGCTTTTACACTCTTTGCACTCATAAAGAGAATCATAAATAACAATATCACCACCACATTTACATTTTGACAATATCTCTCTTTCCATTTTGTATCTCCTAAATAATTGTTAGGTTATTTTAGCAAATACTATTAGGTTATTTAAAAAGTATTACAAATTGCAATGATACTATAGGTTTTTTAAAATTTTGAAATACTCATCACGATCTATCTCATATGCACCAAGAGATGCTAGATGATCATTATGAACTTGGCAATCTATTAGTTTTATCCCATTTGTTTTAGCTTGATTACAAAGATGATAAAATGCCACTTTTGATGCATCTTTTACTTTACTAAACATACTCTCACCACAAAATATATCTCCTACAAGTAATCCATATAATCCACCAACTAGTTTTTCATCTAAGTAACACTCTATTGAAAATGCATATCCTAGTTTATGTAAGTTTTTGTATGCTATTTTAAATTCATCACTTATCCAAGAGCTATCTTCATGTTTTCTTTTGATTGAAGCACAAGAATCAATAACTAAATCAAAATTTTCATTAGATTTTATTACAAAACCTTTGTTATTTATAGTCCTTTGTAAACTTTTTGATATTTTAAGCTCTTGAGGGTATAAAACCATCCTTTTATTTGGACTAAACCAATGAATATATCCATACTCATCTATGTACCATGGAAATAATCCATTTTCATAGGCATTTATGATTCGTTGTGGATGAAAATCCCCACCAATTGCTACTAGATCATCTTTCATCATATCTAAAGTTGGAAATTCTAGATTAGTATCATCTAGTAGGTATATCTTATTTTCTTTATCTAATATTTTCATATAAAAACTTCTTTTAATAGCTTTTTATAAAATTCTTCAATCTCTTTATTGTTGTGTTTTATTGCACCATTTATTAGAATATCACTTTTTTTGATTATCTCTTTTATCACTTCCTCTTTAAAATCTGAATTTATATGTTTTAAAAGAGCTGTGATTCTATATCTATCCATAAGAGCAGTAGTAAAAGATAGTTGTCCTTGATGACCTGCTATTTTTTTGATTAGTTTTTCATCTATATATCCAAGTTCATACTTATATAAAACTCTAAGCCATAGATCATAGTCTTCACAAACTTCTAAATTTTCATCATATAAACCAATATCTTCAAATATTGATTTATGAAGTAGGGCGGTTGATGTTCCTATTAGAGTAAGTGGAATATTCTCTTTAAAGCAAAAGCCATATGGTTTTATTTGATGTTTTTTTTGTTTGATTGTTTTGCCATTGAACAACCAATGTTCACCTGTATGGGAAAACAATATATCTGGGTTTAGATTATGAAACTTTATCTGTTTTTCTATTTTGGTATCTTCCCATATATCATCACTATCTAAAAAACATATCCATCTGTTTTTTGCAATAGCTACCCCTTTGTTTCGTGCAGAGCTTACACCTTTATTTTCTTGATATATATAATTTATCCCTTTTATCTCTTTTAAGAGATCTTTTGTATTATCTGTTGAACCATCATCTATTACTAGTATTTCATCTACTTTTACAGTTTGATTTAATACTGAATCTATAGTTTCTATTAAAAAGTTAGCTCTATTATATGTTGGGATTATTACTGAAATCTTCATTTAAGTGGGTTCAGTTTCTTTTTGATATTTTTAGGAATCTCACCCATTCTTAATTGTACTACTTTTATAAAGTTATTTTGATTGTCAAATTTATTTGCAGTTAATATCATTTTTTTTTCATCAAAACTTATAGTTTTAAATATAAAACCATTATTTTGGAATGTTGGATTTTTAGTCATTTTTTAACTCTTTTTCTATTGGTAGTTTAATAGTGAACATTGCTCCATCATATAATTTACCATTGTAATTATAATTGCAATTTTCAACCCCAATATAACCATTCATATGGTCAACTATTATTTGTCTAGTCATATACAGTCCTATCCCTGTACCTTGTGATTTGTGTTTTGTTGTAAAGTATGGTTCAAATATTTTATCTATTATATTTAAAGGGATTCCACCACCATTATCTTTTATTGTTAGTTTTACGGACTCTGTATCATAAGTGTATTCTATGAAAATAAATTTTTCTTCATCTTGATTTTTTTCTTTTAAAATATCTTTTGAATTATTTATTATATTTAGTGTAGCTTGTATAAATTCATTTTGATAACTATATATTTGAATATCACTATTACCTTTATGAGATACAGTTATATGATTTGATTTAAATGTTGACTCAAGAAGTGAAATATTTTTTAAAATAATATCTTTAATATGAAAAATTTCTTTATTTTTTGAGCTTTTAAAGAAATTACGAAAATCATCAATTGTTTGAGATAGATGTGTTGTGGAGTTCATAATACTATCAATATGGTTAATTAAGTTTTCATCTGTAAGCATATTATACTCTTTTTCTAGTTTTATTCCACTAGCAGCTGTACTAATAACACTCAAAGGCTGTCTCCATTGGTGTGCAATATTTCCTATCATTTCACCCATACTTGCCATTTTTGATTGTTCAAATAGTAATTTGTCTTTTTGTTGGTTTTTAACTATCTCATCTTTTATTTTTAATTCTCTTTGCTTAATCTGTTTTTGCATAAAAGAGAATGTTATGATTAAGTTTTTTAATTCAATATAGTTTGTTTTTAATAACTTACCTTTATAATTACCTTTTGCTAACTCTTTCATATTTAAAATTATTTTTTCTAATGGTTTTAAAATCGAGCTTGAAAACTTAATAGAAAAATATATAGAAACTGTAATAATAAATACAACAAAGCCAATAATGAACCATAATGTATTGTAAAAAGTACTAAAAATATCTTCATAAGATTCTTTAACTATTATATTCCATTTTAATTTATTAGTAATTCCATAAATACCAATATTTATTGACTTGTCTATACCCCTAAATTGTACCTGTTTATTAGTATTATTAGAAAAGAAATGACTTTTAAACAAAGCAGTATTTAGTGCACTTTTTCTTTGTAGTACATACTTCTCTTTTGTGGGATGTGCTATAAAAATACCATTTTGATCTATTATTCTTATTAGATAATCACCACTTTTACTTTTAAATTTTTTTGAAAAATCATTTAAAATACTTAAATCTATCATGATAACAGCTATATTGTTTTTATCTATCCTTATAGAATAAGAAATAGCAGGTTTTTGATTTATATTTGATAAGTATACTTTACTCCAATAATTGTCTTTACCTTTTTTTATAGCTTTAAAATAATCCATATTAGAATAATCAAATCCATTAAAAATATTCATATTATATGATGATGAATAATCTTTTAGAATACCTTCATTGTCTAAAATAAGTATAGTGTTTATATCTCTTTTTAGTTTAATTATAGAAGTGAGTATGTTATTTTCTTTAAAATATTCTTGTTTAATAAATAAGGCACTATTTTCTATCTCTAAAAGAATATTATTAGATTCCTCTTCTACTTTTTTTAATATTTGATAGTGATTATGATAAATTGACTCTTTTGTATTTTTATACATCTGATATAAAATGACAGATGATCCTACGATTAAAGGTACTATTGAAAAGAGTAGTAAGTATATTAAAAATTTGTTTTGTAGACTTCTTTGTTTCATAAATTATCTTAACCTAACAAATTTACTGTTTTTTACTTCCATTAAAAAATAATCTCGAGAGATATCTCCATATTTATCAAAGGTAATATCACCTTGTAATCCATTAAATGTTTTTTTGCTTAAAATACTATTCTTTAATTTTGAAATATCTGCTGAGATTTTGAGTTGTTTTATTAATATTTGTCCTAGTTCATAACCTTGAACTGCGAATACAGAGGGGAGTTTACCATACATCTTTTTGTACTTTTTGACAAAGGTTAAATATTTTTTATTTAAAGAAGTATCATCGTATGCAGTGAAAAATATTACCCCTTCTACAGCTTTTCCACCATTATCAATAAAGTCAAGTGTTTTAGCCCACCCTGAACAGTGAATTTTACTTTTTACATTATTTATTCTTAGGTATTGAATTATTTTCGCACTATCTATAGAATTTCCTACAACAAGTATCATGTCATTTTTTGTTTTTTCTAATTTTTCTAGTATTTGATTGTATGGTAAATTTAAATCAACTTGTCCAACAAATTTATTTCCACCTTTTTGAATAAACATATCTTGAAACATATTTTGATAATCTTTTGCATAGGATTTGTTTTTTGAGTCATAGATAAGAAAAATATTCTTATAGTTGTTTTTAACTAGATGTTGTGATATCTCTTCATATTTATTTGGAGTAGAGTCTACTTGTATTCTTAGAAAATTATCATCTATTTTTGAAAACTCACTACTACTTGCAGTTGGAGATATAAGTAACATATCTTTTTGTTTTGAAATAATTGGTATCGATATTTTAGTCATTGAACTAGTTGAATTTCCAACTACAAGCTTTATGTCGTTTTTTATAAAATACTCTATTGCTTTTTTTGCTTCATTTTTATCTTGTTTGTCATCATACTGAATGATTTTTACTTTTTTATTATCTATTTTATTATCAATTTCATCAAAAGCTAGTAAAAAACCATCTCTTATATTTGTCCCTAAGCTTGAATATTTACCACTTAATCCAACAACAAAACCAATTTTTATCTCATCATTTTTTGAGTTACATGAAGTAAAAAATAGACTAGAAAATAAAAACAAAACAACAAATAGTTTTTTCATACAATAATCCTAAATATAAATATTAGTAATTTTACAAAAGATAATTAAAATTTATACTTAATTTCAATCTATTTAGTGATGGACTTTATTACTTTTAGTGCTAATATTAATGCTTTGCTTCTATGACTGATATCTTTTTTAACTTCTTGTGGTAATTCACCTAAAGTTTTACTAAAACCTTTTGGTAAAAACATAGGATCGTAACCAAATCCACCATCACCTATTGCTTTAGAAATAACATCTCCATACATCCAACCATGTACTGTATAGATTTCATTTTTATATCCTATGGCTAAACAAGCAGTATAGTACGCATCAGTTTTTGATATATTTTTTTCTTTTAATTTAGATATTAATTTATTTAGATTGTCTTTATCTGATGCTTTAGCTCCAGCATATCTAGCACTGTATATATTTGGTTCATTATTTAGTTTAGGTACACTTATACCACTATCATCAGATATAACTATATGAGATTCTTTATATTGCTTTTCTTTTAGACGATACATAACCGCTTTTACTTTTATAATTGCATTTTCTTTAAAAGACACTCCTGTCTCCTCTATCTCAAACTCACCTAAAATATCACTATATGGTAAAATTTCAAATTGAGGTATAAGATTTTGTATCTCTTTTATTTTTCCTTTGTTTGAAGAAGCTAATATGATTTTCATTTTCATCCTTATAGTTATTAATATTTAAATTTTAACATTAAAATCTTGATATTTAGTTCATTTTACAACTTTTTAGATATAATCGCAAAAATTATCAAAGGAAAATATATGTTTAAAACTATTTTACCGTTAAGCTTAATTGTGTCATTTAGATTTTTAGGAC
>JAYEMI010000009.1:0-6045 GCA_034718015.1 Campylobacterota bacterium
CACCATTCTTCTACTACTTGACATATACTCTTCAGATATATTATATTTTCTTAAAAAATCTTTTATTTTATGATTATTATTTGTTTGTTTTATTACTTTTTTAAACATTTCAAAATATATCTTAAATCATCTTAATATTTCACATTATTTTAGTACAATACTGTATAAAAGTCAGGAGTTACAATAACTTTGTGATAATTTTATAGAGCTAGTTTAAAAATCACTTAAATGCTTTTACTCAACAAATAAAATAAAATAAAAAAGCCCTTGAAATAAATATCTACATTTGCCTTTGTGGCTATTAATAAAAATACTAATAAACTTAAAAATTATTGTAATTTTCTTATCTTTAACTCATAAATCCTACTTTTTTATCTTTATCAAACTGTGATTTTTCCTCTTTTTGTATCTCTTCTTCAAAGTCTGAGATTTTAAACATTGGCTCATCTTCTATTGCTAGTTTATATGCTGTATTTTTTATTATTAGTTCTATTTGTCCACCTGTTAGTTTATATTTTGATAATTTTAATATATCAAAACCCTCCTCTAATGGTAAACTTTGAGGAAGTAGTTTTTCCCACAATATCACTCTTTGTTTCTCATCTGGTTTTAAAAACTCAATTTTATAATTGAATCTTCTTGAAAATGCTTTATCTATACTATCAAGTAAATTTGTTGTAGCTACTAAAATACCATCAAATCTCTCTATTTGTTCTAAAAATATATTTTGCATCTGATTGTGCATCTTATCACTACCACTAATTTGTCCGCTTACACGATTACTAAGAAACTGGTCTGCTTCATTTAAAAGTAAAATAGGCTCACTTTTTGTTTTTAAAGCTAACTCTTTATAATCATCAAATATTTTACGTACATTTTTTTCACTCTCCCCTACATACATAGATAATATCTTACTACAATCAAAACTTAAAACTTGTTTTTTAAGTGATTTTGCTAAAGCTAAAGCTGTTATTGTTTTTCCTGTACCTGCAGCTCCATAAAAAATAATTCTTGCATCTATCCCTTTTTTCTTATCTTTTAATCCCCATTTTTTAAGTCTATCTACAACTGTTTTATCTACTTGTTTTAAAAGTAAATCTAAAGTCTTCTTAGTTTTCTCATTTAAAACTACATCTTCCAGTGACTTTGTTGGTTCAACAAGCTCAAACATCTCTTGCTCTTGTATTAGCATATCTAGTTTTATTTTTTGTGTTCTTTTTGTTTTTTTTGTTGGGTGTGATATTTTATAAAGAATTTGTTCAGGGATATAAAAATTTCTATTTATTCCACCAAATGGTGTCAACATCTCATCATAATCTATTAAACTATTAGAGATAAGGTTTCCACTCTCTTCTAGTAGACTTCTATGCTTTATCTTCTCATAATCATCTGTTGAAACTAATGCAATTAAAGAGTTCATATCTCTTATAGACTCATCACTTCCACCATACTCCTCTTTTAAAAGAGCCAAAAATATCATCTGCTCTTTTTCATTTAAGTCATTTTCTTTAAAAAAATCCTCAAGCATAATACCACTTTTTGTAGTTTCTACCCTCTCTTTTATTCTACTTTCTAAAAGTCCTAGTTTTGTTCTAAGACGATTTGCATTTGGTGAATTCTCATCAAAATTATGTTTTACTATATTTAATTTTTGCGCTAAGTCTATTTTGAAAAACTGATCTTGTAGATATTCTAAATGATCACTATACTCTTTTATCTCTGGCAATATAAGTTCTAATGAACCAACTTCCAAAAGCTTTAAAAATGAACCACTTAAAGTCACTGATGTATTTATGAGCTCAAGAAGAGATATCTCACTAATTTTTGTACTTAAAAAATTGCTTTGTATTATCCAACCTAATTCTAAAAGATTTTTAATTTTATCTATATTGGTTAGGTGTTCTAGCTCTTTTATATCATAAAACTCACCTAAAATATCTACTACTAAAATATTGTCATTTCCAACTATATATTCTTTTGTTAGATATTGCAAGATTTTTGTTTCATCTTCACTACATTTTAGATGGGTATTTATCTCAAGTTTTGATATATCAACTGATTTTATAAAATTTATAACATTATTCATTTAGTGGTATAGCCTTATTTTTTGGCAATTGTACACTAAGTTTTATAAAACATATACCACTAAAGACTTAAAATCACAACTTTTTACATCAAATATTCAATAGTAGCTGTACATCTATAGAACTCATTATCATTTTGATTATAAACATTATTTAGATAAAATCGCATTTTATAAATTAAGAGGAATAATTAAAATGAGTTTTAAAGAGAAAATAATAGATATAAGACATGCAAAGTGGTTTTCAAACCTAACTACAGGGATAATTTTATTTTACGCAGTTGCATTAGGGTTTAAAACAGTTGATCAAGTGGCTGAACCTTACGGTTGGTTATTTTATAGTATTGATATGTTTATTACTGTTTATTTTCTAATAGAGATTATCATTAAAATATCAGCAGAAGAGAGATGGCAAGACTTTTTTAAAGATGGGTGGAATATTTTTGATTTTTTAATTGTTGTCATTACATTAATACCTTTAGAGAACTCATCATTTGCTGCTATTGCTAGACTTATGAGAATTTTTAGAGTTTTAAGACTTCTTAACTCAAGACCTGAATTAAAAAAAATAATAGATATGCTAATAGGTGCAATCCCTGCAATTGTTGATATTGTATTGTTGATGTTTATTATTTTTTATATCTATGCGATTATTGGAAATTTCTTTTTTGAAGAGCTTGAATCTGGATTATGGAAAGACTTCTTAACTGCTATGTTAACACTTTTTAGAGTTCTTACTTTTGAAGACTGGACCGATGTGATGTATGAAGCTATGGTTTTACACAGTTGGGCATGGGCTTATTTTGTTAGTTTTGTTATCATCGCTGCATTTGTATTTTTTAATCTTTTTGTTGCTGTTATAATAGATGAGATGCAAAAGATAAATAGTGAACATACAGATGAACAACTAGATAGAGAAGAGGAAAAAATAGATCTACTTTTAAAAAAGCTAGATACTCTTCAAAAAGATATTGATGAATTAAAAAAGAATAAATAGATGAACAAGATATTTAATCACTTAAAAACAACAAAGAGTATACAGCTTTTAATAGTATCAGATGAAAAACAAGCTTTAGTAGCACAAGATTGCGCTAGCTATTTAGGACTTAAACCATATGTACTTAGTGACTTAAGAGCTAATTTTGGAGATGATTTACTATCTTTTAGTGAAGAGATACAAGAACTAACAGCAACTTTAGAATCATATCACAACCATAAAAAACAAGATAAGATTCTTATTTCCCCAATTAGAACCATATCATACCCTTTACCAAATAGTGATTGTTTTGATAGTTTAACAATTGAGTTTGCTAGTACAATTGATTTAAATAGTTTAAAAGAGAAGCTTTACAATTGGGGATATTATTTTGTAGATATTGTAACAGCTGCTGGTGAAGTATCTATAAGGGGTGATATAGTAGATATCTGTCCACCTAATGGGGAGTTTGGGTATCGTATAAGTTTATTTGACAATGAGATTGAATCAATAAGAAAATTTGATGTTGAGACTCAAAAATCATTTAAAGAGGAGCTAGAAAGCTTTAGTTTATCTGCTTCATTTTTAGCTTTAAGTGATGAAAAACTAGCTTTAATAAATGAAAAAATAGAAAATAGTAAAAGTGATGTATTTGAAAAAGACATTCACTCTTTAGGTTTTTGGTATCTAGATGAGATGGCTAGTTTTTATACTCAAAAACTAAATAGCTGTATAACAAAAGAAGCCCTCGATGAGATAGATGAAGCTTATATTTTTGATGAAAATAGAATAAATAAAGAGGAACTTTTATCAACAACTCCTATTTTAGATAATGATATTTACAAACAAGTAGAACCAGCTAATATACAAGAGTTTTTAGAGTTTCATAAAGAGAAGAAAATCACAATTATCTCTTCAACTGAAGCTAAAATAAGAACACACGATTTTGATCTAAATGATAAAAACATAACATATAAAATAGATTATCAGTTATTAAATTTAGTTAGCAATGACGAGGTTATATTATCTTTAAATAAACAAATCAAGAAAAAAAGAAAAAAGAAACCAAAAATTGTACTTGATGAACTTCAAAAAGATGATTATGTAGTTCATGAGATACATGGTATTGGTCAATTTAGAGGTATTGAACCAGTTGTAGTAATGGGTGCAAAGCGTGATTTTGTAATAGTAGAGTATGCCAGTAATGATAGACTTTTAATACCTGTTGAAAACATAGGTATTATTGATAGATATTTAGCTGATGGTGGTTCTACTGCAGTTTTAGATAAACTTGGAAAAGGTAGTTTTGCACGCCTTAAAGGTAAAGTAAAAGATAGACTTTTTGCAATTGCAAGTGATATTATTGCAATTGCTGCAAAAAGAGAACTAACCAAAGGGATATATATAGACACCTCAAAAGAGGAGCTTAAGCTATTTCAAACTCAAAGTGGATTTGAGTATACTAAAGATCAAACAAGAAGTGTAAAAGAGTTTTTAAGCGATATGAACTCAGGTCTTGTTATGGATAGACTTTTAAGTGGTGATGTTGGTTTTGGTAAAACTGAAGTTGCTATGAATGGTATGTTAGCAGCACTTTTAAATGGTTTTCAAGTTTTATTTGTTTGTCCAACTACACTACTTGCTTCTCAACACTTTGAAGGGATTAAAAAAAGATTTGAACCATTTAATGTAAAAATGGCAAAACTTGATGGTAGAACATCAACTAAAGATAAAACAACTATTAAAAAATCACTAGAAGATGGAAAGATAGATTTAGTAGTAGGAACTCACTCACTTTTAGGGGTTAATACTAAAAATCTTGGACTTGTAATTATTGATGAAGAGCATAAGTTTGGTGTAAAACAAAAGGAAAAATTAAAAAACTTAAGAAATGATGTTCATATTTTTTCAATGAGTGCTACGCCAATTCCAAGAACTCTTAATCTTGCACTGTCAAAAGTAAAGGGGATGAGTTCTCTTTTAACTCCTCCAAGTGAAAGATTAGGGGTTAGAAGTTTTGTAAAAGAGTATGATGAAAAACTTATAAAAGAGATAGTTTTAAGAGAGAAGCGTAGAGGTGGACAACTATTTTATATCTATAACAATATATCTACAATAGAAACAAAAAAGCAAGACCTTCAAGAGATTTTACCAAATTTAAAAATAGCAGTGATGCACTCAAAAATAACACCAAAACAAAGTGAAGATACAATTGAAGCGTTCTCAAATGGAGAGATAGATATGCTCCTTGCAACTAGTATAGTAGAATCAGGACTTCACTTGCCAAATGCAAATAGTATGATAATAGATGGTGCAGATAGATTTGGTATAGCAGATCTTCATCAATTAAGAGGTAGAGTTGGACGAGGAAGTAAAGAGGGGTATTGTTATTTTGTAGTGCAAGATAAAAAAACAATTACTAAAGATGCAATAAGAAGACTTCTTGCTTTAGAATCAAACTCATACTTAGGTAGTGGTACAGCCTTAGCTCATCAAGATTTAGAGATAAGAGGTGGTGGTAATATCATAGGGGAAGCTCAAAGTGGACATATAAAACAAATAGGATATAGCCTTTATCTTAAGATGCTTGAGGAGGCTATTGCTATTTTAAGTGGTGAGGTTAAAGAGGAGAGTCAAAGTATAGATATAAAACTTAGTATTACAGCTTATATCACTTCAGATTATATAAGTGAAGACAGAGTAAGACTAGAGCTTTACAGAAGGCTTAGCCGTTCTGTTTCAAAGCAAGAAGTTTTTGAAGTACAAGATGAGATGGAAGATAGATTTGGAAAATTAGATCTTCCTACGAAACAATTTATAGAACTAATAATCATAAAAATCAATGCTATAGAAAAAAAGATAAAAACAATAAGCAACTATGAGATGAATATCTCAATAATTTATGAAGATGATAAAAAAGTTGTGATAAAATCACCAAGTAGAGATGATGATGACTTAATCAACACCACAATGAAATATTTAACAA
>JAYEMI010000009.1:6145-17156 GCA_034718015.1 Campylobacterota bacterium
GAAAAAATAGTAGAAGTTGAAAAAAGCAGTGCAAACAAGCTATCTAAAATAGATAAAAAATCTTTTAATGTTTATAGTTGTTATGATATGAGTGCTGGTGGAGTTGAACCATCTTTACAATGTAAAAAAACACTAAAAGAGTTTTTGGAAAAAAACAAAAACTCTAAACTTTTTGAAATAATTGGAGTAAACAACAAAAAAGAGTTTGAACTTATTAAAAAGCTAAGAAAAACAGAAAATAAAACTAGAGTAGACAATCTATCACACTATGCAAAACTTGGTATCTCTAGAAAAAGAGTTTTAGAGGGGGCATGGGCTATTAGAGAAATTTTAGGTGATGATACAAATATTCAGCTAGTAAACTATACTGTTACATCAAAAAAAGAGGATAAAGGTTTCATATTAAGAGCTTATAAATAGATGATTTATGATGTAGCTATTTTAGGAGCGGGAGCTAGTGGTCTTATGGCTGCTAGTTCTATTAAAAATAGCTCTATTTGTATAATAGATTCCAACTCCAAAATAGGTGAAAAGATCAAAGTAAGTGGTGGAGCTAAATGCAATATTACCAATAAATATATGGATAGTTCATACTTTTTAGGTGATCAAGAGTTTATTAGTAATACTATTGATAAATTCAATCAAAAAGATCTTTTAAGTTTTTTAAATTCAAATAATCTTTATCCAAAAATAGATGAAAAGATTGTAAAAGGAACATACTTTTGCAATAGCAGTAGTGATGTTATAGATATGTTCAAAAACTCAACTTTGCATTGTCATTTTAAATTAAATACAAAAGTTTTAGATGTTGAACATAATAAATACTTTTTAATAAAAACATCAAATTCTATAATAAAATCAAAAAAACTTATTATTGCTAGTGGTGGCATATCATACCCTGGTCTAGGTGCTAGTGATATTGGATTTAAGATAGCTTCAAAATTTGGTCACACAATAAATAGATTAAATCCAGCACTTGTAGGATTTACAGTACAAAAAGATCAATTTTGGTTTAAAGAGTTAAGTGGTTTATCTCTTGATGTTAGAATAAAAATCAAAGATAAAACTATTGAGGGGAAGATGCTCTTTACCCATAAAGGATGTAGTGGACCAGCAATATTAACCACCTCTTTATATTGGGAAAAAGGTAGTTTTAGTATCGATTTTTTACCATCTAAAAATAGCTATTTACCAAAAAGGTTTAAACAAGCTATAAAAAATCTCGATATAAATATACATGACTACAAAATATCTCCAGCAGGAAACTTTGGATATTCAAAAGCAGAAGTTACAAAAGGTGGTGTATTAAGTAGTGAACTTGAAAAAAACTTTGAAAGTAAACTACTTAAAAACCTTTATTTTATAGGTGAAGTAGTAGATGTGACAGGTGAGCTTGGCGGATATAATTTTCAGTGGGCTTTTAGTAGTGCAAAAAATATTAATTTATAAATCTTTTAATATAAAAAATATTAATTTTTAGATAGACTAGTACAATTTAATTTCACAAGGGTTTTAAAATGTTTTTTGGAAATACAAAAGTAAAAGATGATGAGATACAAAGTCTTAAAAATCATATACAAGAGCTAGAATCAAAACTATCAAAAGCAAAAAGTAGTGCACAAGAAGAGATAGATAGAAATCAAAGAGATTTATCAACTAAAATAGCAAATTTAGAAAAAGAGAATGATGATTTAAAAAATATTGCATCTTTTACTACAGAAGAAGCTATTATAGCCTTTGATTCAAATAGTCAAGTTATATTTACAAACAACAAAGCAGATCAAAATATAAAAGATAAATCATCTATAATAAATGCAGTTTCAAGAGGTGAAGATAGAATTATTATTGAAGATTGTGAAGCAAAGATCGCCTCTAAAAACTTTGGAAACTTAACTACTGTATCATTAACAAAAACTTCAATTCATGATAATAAAGATGATGGACTTCTTTATAGACACAATGAAAATATGAATGAATCTTTAGGAAGCACACAAAATGTATACTTACATCTTCTTGATGAGTTAGATAATATGGCAAAAGAGTCAAAAGAGACTGCAAGTGGTTCTTTAAATGGTCTTGAATTAACCCAAAATATTGTAAAAGATACAAAAAACTTAAATGATCAAATAGAAACAGAAAATGAGATTGTTACAAACCTAGTAGAAAAAAGTGCAGATATTGCTCAAGCAATTGTTGTGATTGATCAAATTGCATTCCAAACAAATATTTTATCACTAAATGCAGCAGTTGAAGCAGCTACTGCAGGTGAAGCTGGAAAAGGTTTTGCAATAGTTGCTCAAGAGGTGAGAAACCTAGCAAGTAGATCTGCAGATGCAGCAAAAGAGATAAAAGATGTAGTTGTATCTATCCAAGAGGAAACAGCAAGAATGAAAAAAAGTTCAGATGTTGTAGCAAAAGTTGTAATTGAGACAAAAGATAGAGTTGATACTCTTATAAAACTTATGAATACATTCCAAAAGAATGCTGGAAGAAGTGTATATGAGGTTGAATCTATTAGTAATACAATCTTCATAAATCTTGCTAAACTTGACCATGTTATTTACAAAAACAACCTATACCAGCTACTATTTGGTGAATCAAATGAGTTTAAAGCAGCAACACACAAAACATGTAGACTTGGAAAATGGTACGATACTGGGTTAGGGAAAACAGAGTTTGGAAATACAAAGTCATATAACTCTTTAGGTAGACCACATCAAATAGTACATGATGAAGCAAACTTATTAGCAGCTGAGTGCGGAAACAGTTCAGTTACATGTTCAAAAGCAATAATAGAGAAAAAAGTTGATAATATTGAAGTATCTAGTAGAGATGTATTTAATATTTTAGACAGTATGCTAAAAGAGAAAAATGATGCTGTAATGAAAGAAGCAGCTAAAACACTTTTTAATAAATAATTTAATTAAATAAAGGAAATAATATGTATAAAATAGCAATAGTAGATGATGAAACAGAAATATTAAGTATGATAAATAGATTTTTAAGTAGAAGTGGAAAATATAGTGTAACTACATTTTCGAATCCTGTAACTGCTGTTAGTACTATTGATAATAGTTATGATGTAGTTTTAATGGATATCATGATGCCTCAAATGAATGGTCTTGATGCTTTAGAGAAAATAATGGAAAAAAATCCAAATCAAAAAGTTATTATGATGACTGCGTACTCTACTCTAGATAAAGTTTTAAAATCACACAAAGAGGGTGCAACTCACTATTTAATGAAACCTTTTGATTCACTTTCTGCATTGGAGAGTAAAATTGACGAGGTTCTTAACTCTTAAGTAAATATTAGGATAACTTAATGAAAAAAAGGTACGATAATAAACTAACTAAATATATAATTATCATACCTTTGGTATCATTAGTACTACTTGCAACAATACTACTTACAGTAGTTATTTATAATCAAAACAACCACATAAAAGATGATTTAAAAGAGAGAAAAACACTAGATATTCAAAAAGAAAAAGATCTTTTATCTTTAAAAATAAATCAAATAATATCTTTAATTGAATACAACCAAAAAGATAATTACTTTACAGAAGAGATATTAAAACAAAGACTTCTAAAAAGAATATCAAGTATTAGATATGGAACTAAAGGTTATATTTATATAGTAGATGGGAAAGGTATACTAAAAGCCCACAGAAATAAAAAACTAATAAATACAGATGCTTTTTCAATAAAAGACTCCAATGGGGTACATTATATGAAAGATGGATACAACCTATCAAAAAAATATGACGAAGCTTTTCTTGAATATATATCCGTTACAAACGAAGGTCAAAACTGGAACAATAGAAAAAAACTAACTTTCGTGAAATACTATCCAAAATGGGACTGGGCTATAAGTACTGGTGTTTATATCTCTGATCTTGATGCTTCAATTGCGATAAAAGAGATGAAAATTAAAAATGAATTTGACCATCAGAATAAACTTTTGATTTTCTATTCAGTTATATTAACACTAGTAGTCATTATACTAACAACTGCGTTAGCAAAAAAAATAGCATCTAAACTTTATAGTAAAAATATAAGTTTACAACAAAAAATAGATATACAAACAAACGAGTTAAGGGCTAATATTGTTTTTTTGCATAAATTATTAGATACTGTTCCTGTACCTATATTTATAAAAAATAATGATTTTGTGTTTATTAAATGTAATAGTGCATTTTGCGATTTTCTAGAACTATCAAAAAGTGAAATTATTGGAAAAACTGTTTTTGATATTGCACCAAAAGAATTAGCAGATAAATACAACACTGAAGATATGAAACTGCTAAAAGATGAGAAACAATACTATAAATCAAATGTTATCACAAAAAGTGGTGATATAAAGGTTGTAGAGTTTTATAAAGCAGCTTATTATGAAAATGATAAGTTTGCTGGTATATTAGGTGTTATATTTGATATAACTGATAAAGAGAAACTTCACGATAACCTTCAAAAAAAAGTTACAGATAAGAGTAATCAAATAAAAGAGGAGCAGCTCAAAAATATAAAATTTACTGCAATTGGACAGTTAGCTGCTGGAATTACACATGAGATAAATACCCCTCTTACATATATAAAAGGTAACTTTGAGATGATGAGATATGATATTGAAGATTTACCACCAAGTGATATGAGAAATCAAATGATGGATGATTCTAATAAAATCACTGATGGTATTAATAGAATCTCTAATATAGTAGAATCAATGAGGGAGATGTCTCAAAAATCAAAAGAAACAAAAGAACATGCAAATATATACCATGCTCTTGTTACATCTCTTATTTTAATTCATAACAGAGCAAAACAAATAACAAAAATTAAATTAAATGATGAAGAGTTCAATACTAATATGAAAAAAGACAAATATAACTATATCTCATATGTACAAAAACAAAGAGTTGAGCAGGTTTTTATTATAGTTATCAATAATGCACTTGATGAACTGGTTAAAATAGATGATTATGAAAAAAGAGAGATTAGTATAAATATAGCAAACAATGACAATAGTATAATAGTTACAATACAAGATAACGCTGGTGGTATCCCTTTAGAAATAATTGATACTATTTTTGAACCATTTGTAAGCTCTAAAGAATCTAGTGGAATAGGAATTGGATTAAATGTGGCAAAAAAAATAATATTTGATCAAAATGGTGACATAGAAGCTTATAATAAAAATGATTGTGCTGTTTTTAAAATAACTTTACCAATAAGCAAAGAGGTATAGATGAAAAAACCTTATCAATTTATTTTATTTTATTTTATAGTATTTATCATGAGTTTTTTTATTTTATATAATGAGAAAGAGACAAAAATAGATAACTTTATTGCAAATGAAGTTGAACACTATACGATTGTTTACAACACTATTTATCATCAATATAAACAACGAGCTGATATTATTTTTCAAACAAAAATTAACAAAAAAGAGATAATTGAACTTTTTAAGAAGCAAGACCGTGAAGGTTTACATAAAGCACTAAAAGATGATTATGATAGTTTGAATAATTTTTATCTTAAACAACTGCACTTTCATACGAAAGATAATATAAGTTTTTTAAGATTTCATAGGCCAAGTAAGTTTGGTGATGATTTATCAAATATAAGACCAACTATTAAGTATGTAAATAAAACAAAAAAACCTATAGATGGTTTTGAAGAGGGTAGAATTTTCAATGGATATAGACAAGTTTATCCACTATTTGATGATGGTACACATATAGGAAGTGTTGAGATATCATTTAGTGCTTATGCATTGGTAAATGAGATAATGGAACATTATAAATTATCTACAAATTTTTTAATATCTAAAGAGGTAGTTGAACAAAAAGTATTTAATTCTGAAAAATCAAACTATATGGAATCAATTGTAGATGGATTTTATTTTGAAAAAATGATAATTCAAGAGATATTTGATAAAGATAGAGCACATAGGTTTTTATCAAAACTAAATTCTAAAGAGATAACGAAAAAAATTTACAAAAAAAATCCATTTGCTATTTATGATAAGAGTTTAGCTAAACTTGTCATTTTTATACCTATTCAAAATCCAATTACTAAAAATGTAGTCGCTTCTGTTATGATCAATAAAGATGTAACTTATATAATGAATAAAGAACTAAATTTTAAAATAGTGTTTGTTTTATTTAACATTTTTATGGCTATATTATTATATATTGCATACAAACAACTTAATTTAAAAAATAGATTCAAAAAAACTCTGAAAATTTTAAAAGAGAAGAAAATATATAAAGAAAAATTAGAGCAATATGAACAAATATTTCACCATACAAATAATACTTTTATAATTATAGATGAAAATGAAACTATTGTAGATTTAAATAATAATTTTTATAATATATTTGGGTATAAGATAGATGATAAAATAGTTGGAAAATCATTTGATACGATGTTTAAAAGTAATAAAAAGTTTGATGAGTTTAAAGAGCGTACAGACTCAAACCAATCAAGTATAGTAAATATTGAATTTGAACTTAAAAAATCTGATGGTCAAACTATTTGGTGTGAGTTGTCATCAAAAAACTCTATTTATTTTAAATCAAAAAAATACCATAAAGTTTGGAGTATTACAAATATAAACAATAGAGTATTAAGTGAAGAGTTAATAGATAGATTGAATAATAAAATAAAAAATTTAAAAGGTAATGAGTGAAATTAGCATTTATAGGTGATATAGTAGGTCGTCCAGGTAGAAAAATAATTAAAGATAGATTAAATAATATAAAAGAACTCTATGGAATTGATCTTTGTATTGCAAATGGGGAAAATGCAAGTCATGGTTTTGGATTAACTGTAAAAAATGCAAATGAACTTTTCAATTGTGGTATTGATATAATTACAGGTGGAAATCACTCTTGGGATAAGAAAAAAGATATGCTAACCTTACTTGAAACAAAACCTGTTTTAAGACCAGATAATTATCCACAAGAAGTTGCAGGCTCAGGGGTAAAAATATTAGAGATAAATAATAATAAAGTTGCTATTTTAAATCTTATGGGTTTATATACTATGCCACAAGTTTTAAACCCATTCACACATGCAGTAAAATTAGTTGATACCCTTATGGAAGCTGGTATAAAACATATCTTTTTAGATTTTCATGCAGAAGTGACTGCAGAAAAAAGAGTTATGATGCAACTACTTAAAGGAAAAGTTAGTGCAATATGTGGTACTCATACTCATGTTGGAACAGATGATTTAGAGATAACTGATGGAACCTTTTATGTGACAGATGTTGGATTAACTGGTTGTAGAGATAATGTCATTGGAATGGAAAGTGATATACCTATAAAAAAAGCTCTAACAGGACTTGGAGGTCATTTCAATGTACCTAATAATTGTAAAAGTATATTACAAGTAGTAATATTTGAACTAGATGAAAATGGTAAATGTATGGACGCTTTTAAATTAAAATGTTATGACAACAAAGAAGATATCATATCTAAAGCGATTATAAACTAAATACAATATAAAATTAGATAAAATCTTTACAATAAACAAAGGATAAATAGATGATAATTATTCCACAAACAAAAGGTGGTGTTGGTAAATCAACAGTAGCTATGCAAGTAATCGCACCATATTTATATAAAAAACATGGTAAAAAAATAACTTATATTGAAATAGATGATGAGAATAATGATTCTCAAAGTTTTACAAGAACTGAGATAGTAAATAAAAAGATGTTACAAACAAATCATCTAACACAGCTTGATGAGATGATACTTATGGATGATAACCATGAAGTTATAGTTGATGTTGGTGGAAATAAAACATCATCATTAGTTCTTGATGAGATTGCAAAAGTTGGTACATTTGGAAATGTAAAGTGGATTGTACCTATGGGTGATGGTGAGCTTGATGGTAAAAATGCAATTGCAACTATGAAGAAGCTAAGAAAAATAGAGAGTAACTCAACAGACAATTTATTTTTTGCTTTAAATAGAGCAATTTCAACAGAACAAGACTATTTAGAAGAGCAATTTGTAAACTTTTTTGGACATAAATATTTAGGAAGTGATTCAACTATAACAGACTTCGTAAAAGACCCAAGATATTTTGCAATAAAAAATGATAAAGTTATAACTATGAGTAGATACCTAGGAAGTACTGTTTGGGAGATGGCTCATAACAATACTGACTTTGGAGCAAAAGCAGTAGCTGCAAAAGAATCAGGTGATTTAGATGCTGCTAGAAAATATCTATTTTTCAGAAGACTCCAAACAGAAGCAAAAGATTATGTTTTAGGGACACTAAATGGTGTTTTTTGTACCCTTGATAAGTGGATTGATATTAAATAATGAGTGATATGAGCTTCAAGCAAGCACGAGATCTTACAGAAAGATTAGAGCTTGCTGAGTTAACACTAAATAAAACACTAAAAAGAATTGAAAATGCTAGTGTAAACTTTGATAAAAGTTTACTAAAGCAAGAGGAGATTCTTCATCATATGCCACAAACTGATAAAAGACTAAATATGATGAAAATCATTGTAGCTTTAAATATTGGTTTTATTGTTGGATTATTAGTAGCAAAATATATATTTTAAGGTAAAAAATTGGCAGAAGAAAATAGAGATAATCAAGAAGATATAATAAAGATGTTTAACGATATTGCTAAAACTTATGATTTAGCAAATAGAGTATTAAGTATGGGGGTTGATAAAACATGGAGAAAAAAAGCTTGCAATATGGCTTTTAATTTCTATGGAAAAGCACATATAACAAGAATCGTTGATGTAGCATGTGGAACTGGTGACTTGATGGTTGATTGGGAAAATATTGTTTTAACAAATGGAATTAGTATCGATGAGATAATTGGTGTCGATCCAAGTGTTGGTATGATGGAAGTTGGTAAAACTAAAATACCACATAGAAAAAATTCATTTATTGAAGCAGGTGCAGAGTCTATGCCACTTGAAGATGAAAGTGCTGATTTTATATCAATATCTTATGGAATTAGAAATGTAGTAAAAAGAAAAGAGGGTTTATTGGAATTTGCAAGAGTTCTAAAAAAAGGTGGGCTTTGTATCATTCTAGAATTTACAAAGAATGACAAAGATAATATCTCATCAAAACTTACAAAATTTTATATGAATAATATGATGCCTCATATTGGTGGTCTTGTTTCAAAAAACAAAGATGCATATACATATTTACCTGAATCTATAGAAAATTTTATCACAACAAAACAGATGTGTGAAGAGTTAAAAGAGGTTGGATTAGAACCAATTTTTGTAAAAGGTTATAGTTTAGATATCTCTACAACATTTATAGCAAGAAAAATATAGTTTTGAATTCTCCTATTGCTGTATCTACCCTTAATGAACAAATTAAAAGTGTTTTAGAAACTACTTTTAGTTCTGTTTATGTTGAAGGGGAGATATCTAATCTAACTTATCACAATAGCGGTCATATATATTTTAATATAAAAGATAACCGCTCAACAATATCTTGTGTAATGTTCAAAGGTAATGCTCAGTATCTAAAATTTAGACTTGAAGTTGGTCAAAAGATTACAATAAGTGGAAATATAACTGTGTATGCACCAAGAGGTAACTATCAACTACTTTGTCAAAGAGTTGAGCCAAGTGGTGTTGGGGCATTAGCTCTAGCTTATGAACAACTCAAAACAAAACTTCAAATAAAAGGCTATTTTGACAAAACAGTCAAAAAAACTTTGCCTAGATTTCCAAACAACATATATGTAATAACCTCAAATACAGGTGCAGCTATAGAGGATATGAAAAAGATTTTATCAAACAGATATCCATTAGCAAAAATGCTTTTATTACCAACCATTGTTCAAGGTGAAAATGCTAAATTTGAAATAGTACAAAATCTGAAAATAGCAAATATTTATGCACTTAATGATTTAAAACAAAATGTACAAAGTATTATTATTTTAGGTCGTGGTGGTGGAAGTATAGAAGATTTGTGGGCTTTTAATGAAGAGATAGTAGCTGATGCAATTTTTGAATCAACTACTCCAATAGTTAGTGCAGTTGGACATGAAAATGATTTTGTTATATCTGATTTTGTAGCAGATGTAAGAGCTAGTACCCCCTCAAATGCAATAGAGATATCAACTCCTAACATAAATGATTTACGCCAGTATTGTGATAATATAAGTGATGATTTTAACAATAGATTTAAAAATATTATTTTCAATAAAGAACAACAAGTAGTTAACTTATTCAAATCATTTTCACAACATTCACTAGAGAAAAGATTTGAATTCATACAACAAAAAATAATACAAAATAAACAACAATTTAAAAATATTTTTCATCAAATTTTAGATTTAAAACAAAATAAAATAAAAAGTTTAAAATTTAATTATGAATTAAATCTACCATCAAAAAAAGACAAAAAGGGATTTGTTCAAATTTCAAAAGAAAAACAAATAATAGACTTAGATATATTAAATAATAATGACATAATTACCTTGGAAAATTCGATTTATAGTGTAGATTGTAAAGTAATATCAAAAATAAAAATTTAATTTAAGTAAAATCGCGATAAAATACTTAAAAGTAGTTTTGTAAAATAAAATAATAAAAGGTAGAATTATGTTTGGATTAGCTTCTCAAAGTGACTTAGATGTTTTAGATGATTTTTTTAATGAATTTGTAGAATTTATTGATGGAAAAAGAAATCAATTTAATTTCAATAAAACTTCTAATAATAGTAATATAAATAACTTAATGTCAAAATGGAAAAATAAAACTGACGAGCTTGACAAAAGAGTAAAATCAGATATGAAGGTTATGGGTGAAGTTGTTATTACTATGGATAAAGTAGAACAAGGTATATACAGTTGTAGAATACACTCAAATACCAATAACCCAATGATAACTACACTAAAGAACACTATAAATAAGATGCTAGAAACAGTAAATCAAGATATGAATCAACTAAAAAATGTAGTTGAACAATATTCACATGAAGATTATAGAAGTAAAATCACTA
>JAYEMI010000010.1:0-16785 GCA_034718015.1 Campylobacterota bacterium
GATGAAGTTAGAATTTGAAATAGCTTCAGATGGTCTTGAGGCGGTTGATATGTTTAAAGCAAATAAATATGACCTAGTACTAATGGATGAAAACATGCCAAATATGAATGGAATAGTAGCAACTAAAAATATAATAGAATATGAAAAACAAAATAACTTAAAACATACTCCTATAGTTGCTTTAACTGCAAATGCTCTAAAAGGTGATAGGGAGAAATTCCTAAATGCAGGAATGGATGAATATCTAACAAAACCATTAAAGATAGAAAAGTTAAAAATTATACTATCAAAGTTTATAGGTAAACAGTAGAGAAGTTTTTTAATCAACCTCTCTTTTTATCCACTCTAAAACACAAGACAACTCACCATATCCACTGTCTATATTTATATGACCTGCATTATCAAGTATTTTTAGTCCGATGTTAAGATGACTTTGTAAATCGATAATCTCATCAGTACTCATATAAGGATCATTTGTACTACCTACCATTATTACCTCATTAGCTTTTAAATCATCAACTATAGGGTAGGGGAAGAATGTTTTTAACTCTTCTATGTTACAAGTTTGAGATACAGGAGCTACTAGCATTAGTTTGTCTATAGGTTTTATATCAAATTTTTTGACAAAATGAAACCAAAGGATATTTGCTAAGGAGTGACAAATTACAACATCAGGTTTAAAATGATTAAACTCTTTTTCTAAAAAATCTAACCATTTAATAAAATCTGGCAAATCTTTATCTGGAAATTCAGGAAAAGATACAATATAGTTATCTTTTAAAAGTTCACTTGCACTCCATGCTTGCCAATGAGGATAATCACTACCGCCCCACCCATGAAGTATCAATACTCGTTTTTTCACTATTTTATACCTTTGTTTTGAAGTTTGTTCTTAATTAAATTAATTTTACAGTTCTTTGACTTTATATAATATTATTTATCTTTAATCTTATTTATATATAATTTGTTTATTAAAAGGATTAGAATATGGATGGTAAAAAAAGAATAAATGTAAAACAAGGTTTAAAAGTAAATATTGTTTTAAAAGAGGATCAAAGAACAGGTAAACTAACGCAAGGAGTTGTAAAAAATTTACTTACAAACTCACCTACACATCCCCATGGTATCAAAGTGAGACTAACAAGTGGTGCTGTAGGTAGAGTTCAAGAGATATTATAAAATAATAGCTCTTCCCTTTTTCATAACAACAGTGTCTTCAATTCTTACCCCAAATTTATCATTTAAATAAATTCCAGGTTCTACAGTAAAAACCATATTCTCTTCTATAGTTACATCACTTCTGCTATTTATATTTGGATACTCATGAATATCAAGACCAACTCCATGTCCTGTACTATGTACAAACTCTTTTTCATAACCAGCTTTAGATATAATATCTCTTGCAAACTTATCAATTTTAGAAGCTTTCATACCAACTCTTGCTCTACTTATAGCAGTTTCTTGAGCTTTTAAAACTATATCATATACTTTTTGTTGTTTTATTTTAAAAAATGTTTGCTCTCTTTTAAAGTTAATATCTTTAGAAAACATTGATGTGCAAGTTCTATCGCTACAATATCTTTTATATTTTACACCAGCATCAACTAAAAGCAGGTCGTTTTTACTTAGCTGTTCACTAGTAGGAAGTGCATGAGGTTTTGCACTATTTTTATTTATTGCAACAATTGGGTCAAAACTCAAATCGTATTTTCCAAAATCACTCATCATCTCTTTTGCTTTAAACTGTAGGTATTTTTCACTTTTATTTGAGTTGTATTGTAGAAAGAATGCGAATCTTTCAAAACCTTCTCTACCAATTGTCATCGCTTTTTGTATTAGTTTTATCTCATCATCTGTTTTTATAATTCTTTTTAGTTTAGAAAAGTTTGGTTTTGGTATAAAGTGAATATTTAAATCTTTTTTTAAAGCTTCAAATGGACCTACTTTAAATTCATATGGATCAAAGTGTATTTTTTTAGTTTTGGATTTTTTTAGTATTTGTCTAGTGGATTTTATGAGATTATTAGTGATGATAACTTCACAGTTTTTAGCTAACATTTTAGCTTCTATTTCATATCTAGCATCAGTAATGAAATACCTTTCATCACTAATACTTAAGAAAATTACATTATCACAACTATATCCACACTCAAAATAAACACTATTTTCATCTTGAAGTATATGGTTTTTCATCTATTCTTGAGGTTCTGCTTGTTTTTGTGCTATTTGAGATTGTTTCATCTCATTTATAATTTGCATTAAAGCAATAAGACCCATATGATAACCAAATGGTCCAAATCCTGTTATAACTCCTAAGCTTGATTTTGCAGTTATTGATTTTTGTCTAAACTCTTCTCTTTTGTAAATATTAGAGATATGAACCTCTACAACTGGCATTGATATCGCACTAATAGCATCTGCTATTGCTATACTTGTATGACTATATGCTGCTGGATTTATTATAACTCCATCAACTGTACCTAAACACTCTTGAAGTTTATCAACAATTTCACCCTCTAGGTTTGATTGAAAAAATTCCAATTCGACACCATTTTGTGAAGCACTTGCTTTCATTTGCTCATGTATTTGATCTAAAGTCATTGGTCCATAAATATTTTGCTCTCTAACACCAAGCATATTTAAATTTGGTCCTTGTATAACTGCTATTTTCATTCTAATCCTTTGATTTTTAAATTTAAAAGTATAATAACAAAATGAGAGTTGATATTTCCTGAAATAAAGGCTTTCCTTATTCTTCTATTAGTTTTTCTCTGTATTGTTCATAAACATCTCTTAAATATGGATATAGATCAACAGCATCTTCTTTTAATTTTTGGTATTCATCTGGATTTAATGAAACATAGTTTACTTTTTCATATGCTTTTAAAAGTAAAGACTCTCCATAATTATGAGTTAAATTAAACCCTCTGTTTTCATAATACTCTGTAGCACTTAAATAAGAATCAGGATATAAACTCAGTGCATCTCTTATATTTGAAGGTCCTAAAAATGGTAAAACTATATGTGGACCAGCCTTTACACCCCAATATCCTAATGTTTGCCCAAAGTCTTCATTGTGTGGTTCAAGATTAAATTGACTTCTTGCAGGATCAAATAAACCAAAAACACCAATAGTAGTATTTATAACAAATCTTCCGGTCTCCTCACTGGCATTTTTAAATTTTCCTTGCAAAAGATTATTTACTAACCGTATAGGGTAAAAAATATTATGAAAAAACTTATTAACACTCTCTCTTATCTCTTTATGGACAACAGTTGAATAGCCTTTTGATACTGGACCTAAAACATATTCATATAAACCATCATTAAAACTAGTCATAGCCTTATTGTATTTAGCTAATGGATCTGCTTTTATTTCTACTTGCATCTCATCTTCAAACTCATCTAAAAAGCTATCTTCTTCACTCTGTATAGAGTTTTGTTTTTGTATTAACTCTTTTTTGTCTTTATATTCAATTGATTTTGTACTACAACCATTAAAAAGAAGTACAGTACTAAGAACTAAAATATTCAACGATATTTTTATCATATATTATCCCACTCTAAATGTTTCTTTTGTTTTGCAAACTTCACTTATAAAACATTTGTCACACTCTGGTTTTACTGCTTTACATATATATCTTCCAAATAAAACCATAGCTTGATGAAAAATATGCAGATCATCTTTTAATCTTTTTACAAGTTGTGCTTCTGTTTGCTCTACTGTTTTACCATCACTTAAACCTAATCTATGAGATACTCTAAATACATGTGTATCAACAGCCATTAAGTTTGCACCATCTGCTTCAATTAAAAATACATTAGCGGTTTTATTCCCAACTCCAGCAAATTTCATTAGCTCCTTTGTATCATGTGGAATCAATCCATCATGCTCTTTTTCTACACTTTGTGCCATAGCTATAATGTTTTTTGCTTTATTATTAAAAAAACTACAGCTATTTAAAAGTTTTTTTACATCTTCTAAAGAAGCATTTGCTAGCTGTTTTGTAGAAGGATATTTAGAAAATAGGGCAGGGGTTATGATATTTACCCTTTTATCTGTACACTGGGCTGATAAAATTATAGCTATTAAAAGCTCATAGTCATTTGTGTACTCCAACTCTGTTACGGCATCATTATAGTTTTTAATAAACTGCTCTTTTATAAACTCTATCTCTTTTTTTGTTGCTTTTTTCATTGGAGTGATTTTATCTAAATATTACTTATTACTTTTTTTAAAACTTAAGTTATGTTACTAAATGTAAAAATTTTATTAATTATTAAAATTTTTCTTTAAAATGCTACAACAATGCTATTTATAGTAATTATAATAAATAAAATAAAAACTTTAGGAGATATATAGTGGAAAATATTTTTAACCCAAAAAAAGAGAGATTTAACGACCCTTTAATAAAAAATATGTGTGAGTACAATGAGCTTATGGATAAGTTTAATACAAACTACGAAGGAACTTGGGCAGATTTTGCAAATGAGAAAATTGACTGGTTCAAGCCTTTTGATACTGTTTTAGATGAGTCAAATGCTCCATTTTATAAATGGTTTAATGGTGGACAGATGAATGTTGCTTATCAGTGTGTGGATAGACATTTAAAAGATAAGAAAAACAAAGCAGCTATTATATTTGAGGGTGACAATGGTGACCAACAAATTATTACATATAGAGAGTTAGCATACAAAGTAAGTAAAACTGCAAATATGTTTAAAAATCAATTTAATATCAAAAAAGGCGATAGGGTAGTTGTATATATGCCAATGATTCCAGAAGCTGCAGTGACTATGCTTGCTTGTGCTAAAATTGGAGCTATTCACTCAATCGTATTTGGTGGATTTTCTGCTGAAGCTTTAAGAGATAGAATTATAGATGCCCAAGCTAAACTAGTAGTAACAGCAGATGGTGCATACAGAAAAGGTAAGCCATATATGTTAAAGCCTGTGGTAGATCAAGCTTTAGAATCTGGTTGTGAATGTGTTGAAAAAGTTTGTATTGTTGAGAGAAATGGTGAAGATATTAATTGGGTAGCAGGGAGAGATTATGCTTATAATGAGTTAATTAAAACAGAATCATCTCATTGTGTATCTGAACCTATGGAAAGTGAAGACCCACTGTTTTTACTTTATACTTCAGGATCTACAGGTAAACCAAAAGGTGTACAACATAGTAGTGCAGGGTATATTTTATGGGCACAGATGACTATGGAATGGGTGTTTGATATAAAAGATAATGATACCTATTGGTGTACTGCTGATATTGGTTGGATTACAGGACACACATATATTGTATATGGACCATTGGCTGCTGGAGCTACAACTGTTATGTTTGAAGGTGTTCCAACTTTCCCTGATGCTGGAAGATGTTGGAGAATGGTTGAAGAGTATAGAGTAAATCAATTTTATACTGCACCTACAGCTATTAGACTACTTCATAAAACAGGTGCAGATGAACCTAGTAAATATGACTTATCATCTCTTAGAATTTTAGGAACAGTTGGTGAACCTATTGATCCACCTGCATGGAAATGGTACTATGAAGAAGTAGGGGGAAGTCAATGTTCTATAGTTGATACATATTGGCAAACTGAAACAGGTGGACATATGATCTCTCCACTTCCAGCTGCTACTCCTATTAAGCCTGCATGTGCGACATTCCCACTTCCTGGAATTATGGCAGAGATAATAGAGGAAGATGGTACACCAGTTGAGACTGGTGAAAAAGGTTTTATGTGTGTTACAAAACCGTGGCCATCTATGATTAGAAATATATGGAATGATGATGAGAGATTTAAAAAATCTTATTTTGGTGATTGTAAAAAAGATGGTAAACCAGTTTACTTTACAGGTGATGGTGCTATGATGAGTGAAGATGGTTATATCACTATTACAGGTAGAACTGATGATGTTATTAATGTATCAGGTCATAGAATGGGAACAGCAGAAGTTGAAGCTGCTATTAAAAAGCATGACAATGTTGCTTCAGTTGCAGTTGTAGGTAAACCACATGATATAAAAGGTGAGGGTATATTTGCATATATTGTTCTTAAATCTGATGATGGTATTGCTGATGAATTAGAGTATTCTAAAGAGATAAATAAGATAATTAAAGCAGAGATTGGTGCAATTGCACTTTGTGATGAGATGGCATTTGTTCCAGATCTTCCAAAAACAAGATCTGGTAAGATTATGAGAAGAATTCTAAGAAGTATAGTAAAAGGTGAAGCTATCACTCAAGATACATCAACTCTTGAAGACCCAAGTATTGTTGGAAAAATTGAAGAGATTGTAAACAAACCAAATATCTAATTTATACTATTAAAATCAAAAAAGAGAGAAGTTTTACTTTCTCTCTTTTTTTATACTTTCATTTTCAGCAGGGTATATTATAGTTTGGAAATCTATGTTTCCAATACTAGTATTAAGTTTTAAATTGATATAATAGCTTCATAACAAATACACAACTATAGAGGCATTATGAGATATCCATTAGACTTTGAAAATACTTTTAGTAAAACCTACCTATTTTGGCTAACACGCTTTATAAGAGCTAAAATAACATCATTATCAAATAGACAAGTAACAAATAAAGATAGACTAGCTCAAATCATACAAGAATTAATACAAGGCTTTGAAAATGTAAAAGATTTAAAAACTTTGATGAAAGAGGTTAGAAATATAGGAATAAATAGTATTCATGTATACTATTTGCCTATAGAAAAACTATATCACTATATGATGAGATTTGGTGCTGGCTCTATGAAAGAGATTGACGAAGAAGTACTAAGTGATTTTTTAGCAAGCGAAACAGCTAATTTATCAGATGCTAGCAAAAAGAATCATCGTATCGCCCTACTTGGCTTTTTTAGCTATATAGATAAGCAAAATGAAGAAGAAAATGGAAACTCTTATAGATTTGGTATTGAACTTAAAAATTGGGGTGGTTTAGGAGGAAAAGGTGGAGAAAAACTACCCTCTTTTATGAATAAAGATGAAGTTAATAGGTTTATTACAGCAATCAATGAATATCCTTACAAAGATACTATTATTGGTTCCAGAAATCGTTTGATAATAAAAACAATATTATATACAGGTATTAGAGTTTCTGAAGCAATTAATATCAATACAAAAGACTTTATAAAAGATGGTGATGCTTATATTATACAAGTTAGAGGTAAAGGTAATAAGCCTCGTGTTGCAATGATAAAAGAACGGATAATAAAATTAGATTTAGCTATTTGGAAAGATAACTATACTTGTAGTGATAACTTATTATTTTGTAATCAAAAAGGTAAAAAACTTACACAAGCTTATATAAGTAGACTTGTAGAGCAAATTTTACTTAGCATAGGTCTTAGAAAAGAGAAGAATGGTGCACATATGTTGAGACATACTTTTGCCACCCTACTCTATCAAAACAGCCACGATCTTATACTTGTACAAGAATCACTTGGTCATAGTGATATTAACACATCAAGAATCTATACGCATTTTGATAAAAATAAACTAGAACAGACTACAGATATATTTTAAATTAGTCGATATTATTCAATATTGTAACCCACTTTTTGTTTAACATATTTCACCTTTTAAAATTGAAAATCCAAGAGGAATTTTTGACCTCTTTGATGAACTCTTTGCTATGTGTAAGATATCGTCAAAGTCCTTTTTATTAACACAACTTTGTATCTCTATAATAGCAGCTGAAACAGCTAATAGAGAAAATGACCTAGTTACTTCAAATCTATCTTTTGTTTTTATATATCCATTTGTTCTATCTTTTTGATTATAAAGTGACGATACTTCATGTTTAAAATCTTTTTGAATTTTACTTATTATATTAAACACTTCATCATACTGCGTATCTTTAAATCCTACAAAAAAATCATCTCCACCAATGTGTCCTATAAAAACACTCTCTTTGAAAAGCTCTTTTTTTAGTATTGCACTAAAAATAAGTATTGCTCTATCACCTTGTCTAAATCCATAAGAGTCATTAAATGGCTTAAAATCATTAAAATCAAAATAAACTATATGGTAACTATTTTTGCAACTATTTCTAAATGACTCATCTATAAACTTTTCTATTTGACTATTTCCTGGTAGTTTTGTAAGTGGATTTTGATCTCTTGCCATCTCTATATTTCTATAGTATGATAATTCCAAAAGATTATTTAGATCAACAAAACCAAAATATTCATTATTTTTAGTTACAAAAATACCTGTTTTATCAAGTTGTGTTATATTGTAAATGTCAAGTATTTTATCTACACTCCAAGTAATCTCTGCACTTACTACATCTTTTAGGTATTTTTTTATGTTTAAATTTACATTAGTATTTCTTGCTATTGACATACCATATTGTGAATATGACATATTTTTTATATCTTTTTCATATATGGCACCTAATAAGTTCTTAAAGTTATCAACTATAGGAGCAAAGCTATTTTCTGGATTATTTTTAAAATACAAAAATAAATCTTCAAGTGATGAGCTTATATTAAGTTCTTTTAATTTTGTCACCTTTTTCTTATCAATTATATTTGAGTCATTGTCTCTTTTATCATTTTTATAAAGCTCTTTTATACTCTTGGATGATGCTTCTATATAAGAGGTTGTTAAAGTTGGTTTTTGTACAAAAAAACCTTGTATAAAATCAACACCCAAATCTTTACATACATAATATTCATCTATATTTTCAACTTGTGAAGCGATAACTTTTATATTCATAATATGAGCCATATTTATTATAGAAGATAGGAATAATCTTTTTTTTGTATCTTTTGAAATATTATCTATAAATAATCTATCAAGTTTTATAAAATCACAATTTGAATAATACAAAAGCTGAAATCCTGAAATACCTGTAGCAAAATTATCTATTACTACCCCATAACCTTCTTGCTTGTATCTATTAGAAAGATTTTTAACACTATTTGGGTCTTTAAGTGATGTTTTTTCACTAATCTCAAAATATATTAGTTTTTTATCAAGTTTTAAACACTCAAACATCTCTGTTGTATTTCCAACAGTAAAGTCTGGCATATTCATGATTCTATAGTCAAGATTGTAAAACAATCTTAAATTATCAATAGATATTTTAGAATATATTTTTAATACCTTTAAACGAAGTTGTAAATCAACTTGATACAAAACTCCATCACCAAATGCTTCATCAAAAAAGTTTGAAATAGAATAAAACCCACCAGCTAAATTATAATTTCTCAAAAAAACCTCTACCCCATAAGTTTTACCACTTTTAATATTCACTATAGGCTGAAAAGATATCTCTATATCTTTTATGATTTGAGTCCATTTTTTATTTAACATTGAAATACCTTAATCTTGTTTTGATTTTTTCCTAAATAGGTGAAATTTCTCTTTTTCTAACATCTCTTCTAGATAATGTTTTACACACTTTCTACAATCCGTCCAAACTCCAGATGGCAATCTTATCTCTAGCCTCTTTTTTTCTCTTAATTTGATAATTTTTTTAGGACTAAGTATTTTAGTTGTAGCACTGAAATCATAATCACTTAAATCTATATCATCTTTAAAAAAAAGTGTTTGCTCTTTAAACTTACCCCAACTAGGGATTCCATCTATGCAATATGGTACTTCATATCCATTTTTAAAATTAACCATAAACTTATAATGACCAGTATCAAAAACTTCACTTACTTCTCCAGCACCAAATACAAGCCCGTATACTTTATCTTCTACTCTTACATTGTCAAAATATGGCATTTTATCCCCTAAAATTTATTTTCGTGATTATATGTTGAGATGATTACATAAGGGTTACAATCAACACTTGCTGGTAGTGGAAGTATTTACTATAAAAAAGTATCTTTCATGGCTATTTTCCAATCTCTATTAAAACTTCTTTTTATATAATCAACTTTATGTGGAACTATACATTTAGAACAATCTTGATGAACAAAGCCATCATCACTTTTTATACTACTACCATCTTTAGAATTAATTTCACAGTAACTTTTAACTTCAGCAACTCTAAAATTTGGACAGGCACATAAATAACAATTTAGTTCAGCCGTATCGTGACATTTTTGATTTTGTTTATATAAAATACAAAAATCTTTCTCATGCACAACCATATTGTTATAATCAAAATACTCTATAATCTCATCATCTGTTAAATTTGACAGTTTATCTACAATATTTTTATGCTTTTTACTATGGTCTTCATACCAAAGTCTATATGTCATTTTATATCCCCTACTCTATTACTATTTATCTTATGTATTTGATTTACTGAATTTTATTAAATCTTCTGTATATACACACTCATTTGGCAAGCTTTCCAAGCACTTACTAAATACATATGCAGTGCTAATTGCATCACTATAAGCTCTATGGTGATCATCAACATCTATATTTAGAAACTCTTTAAGATACTGTAATCCATACCTTGGTGCTTCTATTAGTCTTTTAGACATATCTATTGTACAAACTTTTCTATTGCACAGTTTACCTAAATCATATTTTTCTAAACTATCACTTATAAATTTATAGTCAAAACTAATAGCATGTGCAACAAAAACATCATCCTCTAAAAATATTTTAAACTCCCCAAGAACTGTTTGTATATTTGGTGCACCATTTAACATCTCAGGAGTTATACCTGTAATCTCTTGAACTTTTAAAGGTATATCTTTTGCACTAACTAATGATTCATATTTTTCTATTACTTTTCCATTTTTCCATTTTACTGCACCTATCTCTATTATCTGACCATCTTTAACTTTCCCATTTGTAGTTTCAATATCTACTATACAAAAAGTTTGATCTTCTATTTTTGTTTGTGTTGTTTTTAATACAACTTCATCATCAGAAAAATGTAATGGACAACCATTTGAGATAAGTAATTCTCGCTCTAATTCAACACTTTCATAAAATGTATCTTCACTTGATAATATATTGTTGAATTGTTTAAGACTTAAAGGTCTTTTTTTTAGGTTATTAATTAATTTATTTAAGTAATTCATTTGCTTTGTTTACAAACTCTATCATCTTTTGCTTCTCTTTAATGCCTTTTTTAACCTCTACACCACTACTTATATCTAATGAATAAAAGTTATACCCCTTTAATTCATCTACATTATCTGCATTTAAACCACCTGCAAGTATTATACGAGAGCAGTCAATATTGTCAAACCAAGAAAGGTCAATCCTTTTTCCTTCACCACCATAACTTTCAACAAAAGCATCAATAATTCTATACTCATCATCATAATTTTGTATATCACTTGATGTAGCAGCTCTTACAACTTTGATATGTTTAGTCTGTAAAGATTTGAAAAACTTTTCATCTGCTTCAAAATGTATTTGAGCAATATCAACTGTTGATAGTTTACACAAAAAGTCTATTTGTGCTGCTGGCATATTTACAAATAGTCCAACTGTTTGAACAAATGGAGGTAACTGATGTATAATTCTTTTTGCCTCTTGTGGGTTGATATATCTAGGTGATTTTTCATAAAATACAAAACCTAAGGCATCTGCTCCTGCTTCAATTGCATTTAAAGCATCAGTTAAATTTGTAATACCACATATTTTTACTCTCATTAAGTATACCCCCTACTTTATTATATCTGTAGGCTTTTTATTGCAACACCATAGTCATCTGATCCGTATACATAACTCCCTGCAACAACAACATCAACACCTGCAGCTTTTAACTCTTGTATATTTTTATCATTTACTCCACCATCTACTTCTATTAGACAATTTGGATTTCTTTTTTCAATAAGTGATTTTAGTTTTTTTGCTTTTTCAACAACAGAAGTAATAAACTTTTGTCCTCCAAATCCTGGATTTACAGACATTAAAAGCACCATATCTAAATCTTCAAGTAAATACTCAATTGACTCTGGAGTACTATGCGGATTTAAAACAATTGCAGGCTTAATATCTAAAGCCCTTAACTTTTGAATAACTCTATGTGGATGCTTTTCACTCTCAATATGAAAAGAGATGTATTTAGGTTTTAGTGGTGCAAATAGATCGATAAAAAAATTATTATCTTCAACCATAAGATGAATATCAAGTGGTTTAGTTGCTGCTTTTGCCACACTACTTACTACAACTGGTCCTATAGTCATATTTGGTACAAAATGCCCATCCATAACATCAACATGTATTAGATCACACCCACCCTCACAAATAGCTGTTATCTCATCGTTTAATATACCAAAATCTGCACTTAAAATTGAAGGTGCTACTAACATTTTTTATCCTTTATATTTTTAATTTGTGATTTTAAAGCTAATAATCTACAGCTATTTTCTAAAATCGCAACTTTTTTAACTAACTCATTCATATCTCTATCATAGACATAAACCCCTACCCCTTTTACTATTATAAGGTGATTTAAAGTTTTTTTTAACTCTCTTGGTATCTCTAATGGTGCTCTTCTCTCCCATGATGAAAAATCGCCTGGATCATAAACATCTATTTTATCAAAAACTAATTTTCCAAAATAATCTTCAAACTCTATTGAGTCATATTCTAAAGAGTATGCTGTTGTATATGGTGGCATTCCACATGTGATATATTTTGCTTCGTGTATTTGATTATATATAGAGTTATGTGTATTTGCTTCTATACTTGCTATTTGCCATGTATAATCATATTTATTCATAGTAAGTTCACATAATGATGAACCTTCAATCTCATCAAAAATAGCACCTTTTGTATTTATGATAAAATTATCATGGTCTATTTTTTTAGAGATTGATCCATGATAAATACCAAAAAAGTTTTTTCTAAACAATGCTAAGGAGATATCTGAAAGATGCTTTACTATTGTATTTTCAATCAAATTAATACCTTTAATCAAATTTTCGATATTATATCGTTTCAAAACAATATTTAGGATTAAATCTTGAGCCAACAAATCATCCCCCATATACCAGTTTTATTTAACGAAGTTATAGATACATTTAAAGATTTAAGTGATGGATATATCATAGATTGCACCTTAGGATATGGTGGACACTCTTTGGGTATTTTAGAATCAAATCCAAGCATAAAATTGATCTGTAATGATCAAGATGATGAAGCTTTAACATTTTCAAAAATAAGACTAGAGAAATATAAAGATAGAATTATTTTTAATAAGGGAAACTTTAAAGATGTAATTAGTACTTTTAAAGATAAAAATATAGTTGGTGTTTTAGCTGATATTGGTGTTTCCTCTTTACAACTTGATAAAAATGAGAGAGGTTTTGGTTTTGATAGTCAAACTTTAGATATGAGAATGGATCAAAATCAAGATTTTAGTGCTAGTGATGTAGTAAACAACTACTCACAAAGTGAACTAGAACGAGTCTTTAAAGAGTGTGGAGAGGTTAAAGAGTATAAAAAAGTAGCTTCTTTAGTTGTAGAAAATAGACCATTTACAAGTAGTAAAGAGTTGGCTCTATTTTTAACTAAAAATATGCACAAAGGGAAACTACACCCTGCTACCCTACCCTTTCAAGGGATAAGAATAGAGGTAAATAATGAACTAGGTGTTCTAGAAGAGCTTTTTAAACAAATAGAGCATGCAAACTTTAAAAATACAAAAATAGCTATTATATCTTTTCACTCTCTTGAAGATAGAATCGTAAAAAACTATTTCAAAAAATGGATGATGAGATGTATCTGTCCACAACATATTATGAGATGTGAGTGTGGCAACAATAATCAAAAAGGTAAAAACCTTACAAAAAAACCAATTATACCAACACAATCAGAGATCAAACAAAATCCAAGAAGTAGAAGTTCAAAAATGAGAGTTTTTTTATTTGAAAGCTAAAACAGCACTTTTATTAGTTTTTGGTTCTATGGTTGTTATCATGGCACTTATTATGCCAAAAATATATTTACGAAACAATATATATTATATAAGTAAAGATATAAATAAACTACAAACACAATATATATCTTTAAAAGAGGAGAACAAGTTTTTAAAACAGCAACACGAAGATGCTTTATTTAAAAATCAAATTATGGATAGTTTAATTTTACAAAATATGGAAGAATAAATATCAATACGATTTCATTAAGTTGTCTAATATTTTCCATATTCTAAACAGTTCTGCATCACCACCTTTATCAGGATGTAGATACTGTGAGCCTTTTTTGTATACTGATTTCCAATCTTCACTGATACCGTATACCTCTTCTATAAAGTCATCTATATTAGTTGAGTAATCTTGATTATTTAACTTTAATAATAGATTCTCTTGTTTTAATTTATCTAGTTTGGCAGTTAATTTTTTATTTTGTTTTCTCTCTTTTTGTAATGATTTTGTAAGTGAAGCTAATACCATATTGCCTTTACTATTTTCACTTAAAAACTTCTCATCTCGTTTAACATTTAAAATCCATTTGTCCAAAGTAGGTCTGGATATATTTAGCTGTTTTGCTATAAAAGTTTTTGTTAATGATTTATCACTTATTAATTTTTTTACTTTATTATATTCATATCTTTCCAAGTAATCCCCTTTGATAACACAAGTACTACCACTCTTAAGCAGAGTGGTCTTAGTTGGTAGTACTTACTTAGATAATATCATTTTAAACAATTTATTACCTTTTTAACTATTTAGAAGTAAACTCTTTCCAAGCTATTTCTATTTTTTCAATAATTTTTTGTGTAATACCTTTTATATTTAATAAAATTGAAGGGCTTTGTTCTAAAATACCAACTACCTCTTCAACGCTACCTATCTCTTTGATAATAATATCAAACTTTTTAGTACCAATACCGTTTACTGAAGTTAAAACCTCTTTTAGCTCATCTTTTGATATTTTAATTGTTTGAATAGATTCAACATCTTCATCACCTTCAGGTTTTGGCATAGTGTCTGTTGTATTTGATACTTTCATAGATTTTATAGATTTTAAAGCAAATTTATCTTGATAATTCCACTTTTCACTTGGCCACTCTTCAGACCATCTTCTTTTTACATCATACACTTTATATTTATCATCTAGTTCATGTAGATAAACATTTTTTCTACCATACATTTTTTTCTTAGCCCCAAAATATTCACCATCAAAACTTGAATTATAAGAACCAAATGAGATATGCCTCATAGTTCTTAATAAACTAGCATCTATTTTACCTAGTTCTTCCCAGTTAAACATTGGCATATGTGGTTTTCTGAATCGACCTTCACTCAAACTCCACATAATATATTGACCAATCCAGTCTCTTATATAAGGGAATGCAGCAAAAGCTGTAGCACACTCTAAAATTCTTACTTTTCCATCTTTACCATAAGCTATATCACAAGCCCAATACTCGGCTTTTGCTGCCTTACTTGTCTTAACAGCTAAATCCAGTACATTTTTAGGTACATCCATATAATCCATACTTCCACCTTGAGAAGTATTTGTAAGCCATTCACCCTCAGGAGCTCTTCTCCAGAATGCACAAACAGGCTTATGACCTATTAACATTACTCTAATATCAGCTTCCATAGGTACAAAATCTTGAAAATACATAGGATGGTATTTTTTCTGGGCATATAAATCTTTTGCTTCTTTGTAACTATCAACTTTATGTACAAAGTATCCACCATAATTTGATGGTCCGTATGATTTTTTTACTATCTTTGGATAGTCACATTTTTTAAGAAATTTATCAGCGTTTGGTCTATTATAATATATATATGTTTTAGGAATTGGAAGGTCATATTTCCAAGCAAATCTAGTTACATTTTCTTTTGATTTATTTGAAAACTGGGTATCAAGTGATGGGATAAATCTTACATTTGGTAAAGCTCTTGCAATCTCTCTAAATGTTTCATAAGCAGTTGCTGGTACATTTCCTATAAGTACATCAATCTTTTTTCTTTTTACCTCTTTGATAAATCTATTTTTATCTTTACCCCAATGGTAAGTTACTGTTTCAATTTTATTTGGCCAACCTTTAAAGTTAGAGTGGTCAAAAAATCTCAATACATAGTCCATGTATAGAAAACCTAATTTTGGTAATTGCTTGTTATTTAGTCCCATTTTACAAATCCTTTTTTTAATTATCAAAGTATATTTAAAAATCAATTAAATGATAATAAATAATTTAGTGATATTATATATTGTCATTTATGAATTGTTTTGGTGGTATTTTATTTTTCAGTCAAAGCGAAACTGTCTGAAATTTAAATAGTTTATTTTCAACCTTACATAATAAAAAAATTTTAAGAATATTTAACACCCCTATCAAAACCAATAACAAACCTAATACCACTTTTATCATTTTGAACTTTGATACTTGCATCAATTTTATCAAGTATAAGTTTTGTCATATAAAGTCCCATACCAGTACCTTTGCCTTTCTCTTTTGTGGTAAAGTTAGCCTATTGCTGTTATACCTGTAAGTAACCACAGCTTTGATTTTATTTTTAAATTTTTCATTTAATTTTCCTCCTATATATTGCATTACACCAAATCTTTATACTAGAAGTATGTAAAAATACAATTGATAATATTGTAATAAAAATTTGTAATACAAAGGTGACAAAAAGTTAAAATTTAGAAATTTAGTTTTGAGATTGTGATGGTTTTATAGAATTTACTTTTAATTAACGGTTTTCAGATACCACCCATCATAAAAAAAGGGTAAGGAAAATCCCTACCCTTTTTTAACTTCCCTTTATAACGATAAGTAATCAACTTATCTTAAAGAGTTTAACTTGTTACAAATGAATTATATAATAATGTATTTTAAATGTCAAAGGGTTGAACAATAAACAAGTTTTA
>JAYEMI010000011.1:0-42805 GCA_034718015.1 Campylobacterota bacterium
ATCAATTATTGCAGCTAAATAAACATGTCCTTTTTCAAGCTTTATATATGTTATATCTGTTGCCCAAACTTTATTTGGAGTATCAATAACCACTTGATTCTTATCATTTTTAAATTGCTTTAAAAGTTTTTAATGCACCTTTGTCTGCATCACTTAAAGCATCTATTCCATACTTTTTCATTTTCTTAGTTTTTTTAAATACTCTATTCCATTGAGCGGAAGCTTTAGAAGAAGCACTTAAACCTAACTGTTTTGCAAGAGATTTACCATCTGCCGCAAATGCAGTAACTGTGAAAAACAATGCGATTATTGCAATTAATTTTTTCATAATAATTTCCTTTTTGTAAATATTAAAGATATATTAGCTAATGATTAACAAATAAATTATTAGCTAATATATCTTTTAAATCTTTAACTAAATACTCTCTTTTCCTGTAAATTCTTTCTTTTTAGCACTTACAACGATTGCTTTTGCATTTTCTACTAGTACTTTAATCGCATTTACTGCTTCTGATTTATTGTTATTTTATTTATATGAAATACTACCATAAAAAAGTTGCAAAAAAATTGCTATTTTAAGACCTACCGTAAAGCACACATAGGTCAACTAAAATTAGACTTGTAAGTTAGAGTAGCTAGTGATCCCAATATGCTTGCATCGGTGTTGTTTATAATAAAAAAAGCTCAAGAAAACTTGAGCTTTTTTTTATCTTTTAATATAAAAATATTTTATTCTATAGTTGAATCAATAGTTGATTCAAGTAAATTTTGAGCATCTATTAGTGGCTCTAATGAATAATCATCTTCAATATTTGTAGTCATAATCCAGTTGTATACTGATGGATATGCCATATGTGTAAACTTCTCATCTATTTTTTTATACATAAACATAGTACATGGTGCTAATGCCCCAACTTCAGGATGTGTTTTATGTACAGGATAGATAACCTCTAATTTACAAATCGAGTATCCATCATAGAAATCATAAGTTTCAACATTATTTTCTATAAGATCTTCATTAACAGGAGTAAATCCAGCAACAATAAAACCATTTGATTCTATTTCACCCTCCATTGTTTCTTGATAAGTCTCTTTAGCCTCTTCAATATCATCAGCTTCATTATTCATAACAAATTTAAATTTAGTTACAATCTCACCATCTGGCCTAACTTTTTTATAACTTAATTTTTTAAAGCTACCATTTGGTAAAGCAGCTTCAACAGCTTTTTTCATATCAGAACTAAGAGCTATTAAATCAGGATTTGTAATTGGAACACCTGATATTCTAGACATACCCTCTAAAGTAAGTGAAGAGATATTTATTATACTACCATCTTTTGAATATACAGAAGTACTCAAAGGTGCTAAAAGTCCAGCTCTTGGATAATCTTTTATAAGTTTTGCACTCAATTCTGGATTATATACAAACATAAGTCTATACATATTAAGATCTTTTCCAGCTTTTGGATCATCTTTAAATCTACCCTCAAAAGCTTTATTCATATCATTGTTACCAGTGATTGTGAATCCATTAGCTTTAAATGCATCTTCAATACTCTTTTGTGTTATTTTACCATCACTATTATTTGCAGCGAAGATTCTAATATCATCTCTAGTTTCTTGTTTCTTTACAGTTTGAGCTTTTGGAGTTGAAACATCGTTAGAACATCCTGTTAAGAATAATGCTGCTGCAAAACTAAGAGATGTAAGAATTTTATTTTTTTTCATAATTACCCCTTATTATCTTTTCTTTTTTCTAGAAGCAAGTTCCACCGATTTTTCATAAGTGTTACCTTTTCTATCCATAGCAATTATTGTAAGAACATCACCTTTATCAGATTCACCTCTTGTTGCACCATTAAATTTTTCTCTAGCAGATAGCTTTGTTCCTACATTAAATGTATCAGCTTTAAATTGAAATTTAAAAATAGGATTCTTAGCGAAAAATTGGCTAGTTGATATATCTAATACCGTTTCAGTTCCTACTTTTCCTGTAATATGAGTGATAAAGTTTGCATCTTCTTTATTACCTGTTTTTGCTTTAGCCTGATTGTAAGTTGTCATTGGGTGACTAAATACCATCTTTGCAGTTGCCACACCATTTTTTACCTTAACTTTTACAGCTGTTATTTTATTTGCCATTATTTATCCCTCACATCCACCAGCTGCAACTTTTGTTGTAGCTTTGGCCATATAGATTTTACCATCAGTTGCTTCAACAAGAACCATCACTGTACAATCTTTTTCTAGTTTAACTTTTACTTCATATTTTTTTAAATCATAAATATTTACATCAAAAACCCCAACAGCACTTTCAGGATTTGCATCTTGAAATAAAGCTATAGTTTTTGCATCAAGAGTAGTTTCGAATTTTACGGGTACTGCTCCACCGCTTGAATTGATTGTTGGCACGTTTATTTTTATTTGATCACTTTCAATAGGTGTTTTTAAACCATACATTGCTTTTTGTGCATCTTCAATATTATGCGCTGTCCAAACTGAAGGTCTAGATTTTCTATAATCTTCAGCATTAAGACCCATTGGAATTACAGAAAGTGCTACTGCACCCCCTGCAAAACTTAAAAAGTTTCTTCTATTCATTCATATTCCTTTTAAAATGTTAAAATGTAGTCAACAACTTGTTTAAACTCTTCATCACTAAGTGATGAACCACCTTTAGCAGGCATACCCATATTTGTACCCTCTAAACCATTTTTGTATACTTTAGAAAGACCTTTTTCCATAAATGGAGCCCATCCAGCTTTATCTCCAGCTGCAGGTGCTACTCCAGTAGCATGACACATAGCACAGCTATTATCATATGCAGCTTTAACATCAAAGCTTACTTTATGAGCTGCATCCTCTTTTTTAGGTGGAAGATCTCTTAAAACTGACATAGCAGGATTAAAGTCTGTAATACCACCATCAACTCTTAAAATATTATCAGTCTCTTGACAATTGCTCATACATCTTTCATCAGAATTATTTAATCTAATTGCACTGTAGTTATCTACATTTTCATAATATTCTCTTACATTTTCAAGACCATTTGATCCATCAATATCTGGAACAAAACCATTTCTATTTGGCATCTCAATCTTCATAAATTTTTCTTTATCTAATCTAAAGTCTTCATTTACAATCTCACCATCAACTTTCATACCATTTATATATAACATATAAGCAGTTAAAGAATAAACTTCATCATCAGTTAAAGTTTTTGATTTTGTATGAGGCATAGCATCTCTTATGTACCACCACATTGTACTAGGAACTGGCCAGTACGAACCAAATACTCTTTGAGGACCTTCAGCAGTAGGAATTAACCATCTATTGTTTGTAAGTGTTCTTTTTATATCTTTTGCTTTACCAGCAGATAAAGCGGGATATCCACCACCACCAGATCCAAAGTCACCATGACACATCATACATTGAGCTTCATATAAAGCTTCACCCTCATCAACATATCCAGAACCCTCAGGAAGACCTCTGTTTAAACCATCAATATCTTTATCCCAAGCTTTTAGCTCTGCAGCATTTGGAACTCTACCGTTGTTATAAACTGCTTTTATTCCAGTTTCACCTTTTGAGATATCTGAGTCTTTATAAACTTGTGTATTTACTTTGTATGGTCCAGTTGCACCATCTTTTATTGGATAATATACACCACCACTAATATCTTTTTGTGCATTCCAAAGACCATTGTATGCAGATTTATTAGTCTCTTCAGCTTGTCCAGCAGTTAATACTACTGCAGCAGTTACAACAGAAGCTGCTAATCTTTTATACTGTTCTAATTTGAACATGATTTACCTCCCCGTTTGGTGTTAATTCCCAAGATTCTACAGCATTTCTATGGTATACAGACTCTACACCCATACCTTTGTTTTTATCAACTTTTGAGTTGTCTTTTAATGCTGCTTCTAAATATTCAGCAGTTACATCTCCACCAAATACCTCTTGGTCAACAGTAGGTTGAATAAATCCTGCATCATCCATAGCTCTTGAAGTTAGAATAATTTGCTTTCCATTTTTGTTTTTAAAGTCTTTTGGTATTTTAAACATATATGACCATCTTGTCCAACATTTTGGAAGAACTAGACCTTTGATATTTGCTTCAACATAGTTGTTTCCACCATCAAAAGATAAATCTACTTTCGTAATTGTTCCCATTCCAGACCATGCAAGACCATCAATCTCAACCATATCTCCCTCTTTTAGATCAGTCCATGGCTTCTCTGGTGATGGTGAAACAACTGTAGAGTTTACTTCATTTGCATAAAAGTGCTGTAAAGCTTTACCATTTGGTTTTAAAGCTGTATATTTAGAAGTTTCCTCTTTTGCATACCAAGGCTCATTTGAAAACTCAAGTCTTTTTAGCCATTTAACACATAAGTTTCCTTCCCAACCAGGTACTAGTAATCTTACAGGATAACCTTGCTCTGGTCTTAAAGCTTCACCATTTTGACCCCATACAAGCATAGCATCATCAAGAACTTTGTCTATTGGTAAAGATCTACCCATCTCTGAGTTGTCACTACCTTCAGCTAGCATCCATTTAGCATCAGGTTGTAAACCTAAATCTTCTAAAATAGTTTTGATATATACACCTGTCCACTCTGCACAAGACATAAAACCTTTAGCAAACTGTAAAGAGTTGTATTGTGGTCTTCTCCACTCTTGTCCACCATTAGCAGGACACTCAATAAAGTGTGTTCTTGTAACTCTTGGATATCTTTTTAGTTGATCAAGTGTTAAAACGATTGGTTTATCAACTAAACCATTGATCATAAGTCTAAATTCATTTGGATCAACATGAGCTGTACCACCATGACATCTTGAGAAGAAAAGACCATTTGGTGTAATGATACCTTCACTTTCATGTATTGGAGTAACTGCAATTGAAGCTCTTGCATTTCCTGATGCTAAAAGATCTGTATATCTTCTTGTATTATTATGTTCATACGCAGATGGTATACCATACAAGTTTTTTGTTACAGGATCTCCCCATGATTGTCCCCATTTTGGGTGATGCATAATAGCAGGATCACCTTCACCAGCAGCAGATGCTTTTATAGCCGATGGAGCGATAATACTAGCAGCTGCTACAGCACTGACCGCACCAGTTTTTTTGAAAAAATCTCTTCTACTTACCTCTGGTAATGAGTCAGTAGTTGTAGATTCTAAATCTTTCTTAAAAATATTTTTAAGTTTATTCACTATGTTCTCCTTATTGATTTTGATAACATTTATTATCAATACTGCAAAAATTATAACCAAAAGTTTTTAATATTTCAAATTAATTAAAAAATATTTTTTTATATTTTTTAATTAATTTATACTACATATAAGTTTTTCTTTTATTAATAGAAAATTTTATTTTTAAAAGGGTCTATAAGCCCTTTATTTACAAGCATAAATAATACTAGTTATATTTATTATAAGTAAAAAGAAACATTAAATGATGTGTAAAAAAGAAACATTATTTTAGCTATATAATTGATTATTTACTCAAATATTGAAGCTATATTATTGACTATACTAAGGTCAATCTCCTCTTTTTGACCTAATTCTTTCATAATCTCAATTGCTTTTTGGTGTGAATAAGCATCTCTATAGGCTTTATTGGAGATAAGTGAATTATAAATATTTAAACACCCCATAAGTCTATCTTTTAAACTAAGCTGACTTGCTTTTAAACAAAATGGATATCCGTTTGAGTCAAGTTTTTCTTGATGAATTGTTGCCCATCTTGATATATTCTCAAACTCATATATATTTTGAAGTGCTTTTTGATTGTAGTACACATTAGATTTTATCTCTTCAAGCTCTATTTTGGTTATTTTCTCTTTTTTTTCTAAAAGTTTTGAAGAGATGTTTAATTTTCCAAAGTTTATTAAAGATGCTGCAATTAAAAAAGTTATTTTATCTTTATAATCAAATTGATAAAAATCTGTCATTTTTTCACATTTTTCTAAAAAAGGTTTTGTATCTTCATATAGATTACCAAATATAGATGTTATATTTAATACATCTTCATAAGTTGGCTGTGTAGTCATATCGTACAATGTACTATAAATATACTGCAAAATAGAGCCTTCATTTTGTAGGTCAAGCCAAAAATATTGTGGTTTTGATATCTCTAGAAATATCTCATCAAATTGTTTGTAAGTTGGTAAAATCTCTTTTGACGGGATAAATATTTTATCTTTTCTATATGTTTCATCTATATTATGACTATAGTTAACTATTTTTGTTAATATGCCCATATCATCATATACCCCTAAAGTGATACAGTTTTCTTTATCTATATAGTTATGAAATAAACTATAAGCACATAAGGCAAACATCTGTTTAGGATCTAAGTTTAATTGTTCCCCAATTTTTAGTGCTATATAAGCTACTCTTTTTGAGTGATGTTTAGTAGTGTTATTTTTTTCAATATCCCTAAAATCTAATATATCACTAACTGATAACAAAAAATTATTTAAATTAAAATTCATCTGCTTTTTTTTATCCATGTTTTCCTCTACTTTTCATTTTTAATCTGTGTTATGTTATCATAAAAAAAATTAATTAGGTGAAGAGAATGTCAAAAAATATTGTTGGAAGTGTTATTCAATTATTTATCTCAAAAAAAGGTATTGAAAAACGGATATCAAAAGAAGAGCTACAACTTGATTTAAATGGCGTAAATGAAGATAAGTTTTATGATAAAAATATAAATAGATCGGTACTATTAGCATCACTTGATAGTTATGCATTGGCAAAACAACATAATATAGATATATCGTATGGAACTTTAGGGGAAAATATCTTAATTGATTTTAATCCATATAGTTTAGATATGGGTACAATGATACAAATTGGTGAAGTTCTATTTGAAGTAACACAAGCTTGTACGATTTGTGATCATTTAAGTGTAATAGATGAGTCATTGCCAAATCTTTTGAAAAAAGATCGTGGGATTTTTGTAAAAGTGATAAAAGAGGGGGTGATTCAAACAAACGATAAAGTTTATTTGAATTAATATTTAAGAACAGTGTCCACCACCACAACAACCTGATTTTTCTACTGGTTGACCCATAGTGATTAAAAAATCTTCCCCATTTTCAGATAATTCAAATCCATGCTTACCACAAAATTTTGTATTCATGTGGTCTAACATCAATTTACCTTGAATCAAAGCTTCATCTTTAGAATCAAATTTCATATTATTTTCATATGCACTTCTTTTAAAGCATCCACACTCTTTATTTATTGTAATTGTACTCATTTAAAATCCTTATTGTTTAGTTGTTGAAGAATATCAAATGATACTTATATAAAATTTATACAAAAATACTATATAATGAATTTTATGAGATGTATATCATGTGAGAGTTTATCAATATCTTTAATTTGTAAAAATTGTCAAAATAACTTATTAGAACCTTCTTTTAATAAAAGAGAGCTAGAAAAAGATTTTTTTGTTTATAGTTTTTATAACTATGAGGAGTTAAAAGCTTTTTTAAATAGTAAGTATCAATTTTATGGGGATAGAGTATTTAATATTTTGGCAAAACTTTCAGTAAAAAAGTTTGCTAAGAATTTTGACTTTAATGAAAAAGTATACATAATTCCAATTGATGATCATACAAGACATCAGTTTTCGCAAACAGCAATAATAGCAAATAAGTTGAAATCAAATAGTTTAATCCCTATTTATAACACTCTAAAAGCTACTAATCTTATTAAATATGCAGGAAAAGATTTAGAATTTAGGAAAAGAAATAAAAGAGAATTTATCTATAGTGGAAAAGAAAATATAAAAGTAATTTTAATTGATGATTTAGTAACAACAGGTCTTACAATACTTGAGGCAAAAGAGACTTTAGAAAAAAATGGCTGTGAAGTGCTTTTTGCTTTAACACTAAGTGATGCTAAGGTAACATAAAATCAATTAAATAGTGAGTTTAATGTATCTTTTATAGATGGTGTTAATCTTTGAACTTTTCCATCTTTTACTAAAACCAATATAACTGTTGCAGTAAATAGAATCTTATTGTCAATTTTAATCTCATGAAAAATAGAAAAAGATGAGTTTTTCACCTGTATTATACTTGTATAAACTTCTACAACATCTCCAAACTTAGTAGATGATAAAAAATCACAATCCATCTTTCGTACTACAAAATGTGAACCATTTATAATAGGCAACATACCTTTTGCAAAGAAATATTCACTTCTGGCTCTTTCGCAATAATTTAAATAATTAGAGTGATAAACAATCCCACCAGCATCTGTATCTTCGTAATAAACTCTAATCTTCATCTATAATCCCTTAAAATACTATTTATATTTTTCATAATATAATTTGAATTAGAGTAAAATTACTTTGACAGTGTCATTTTTATTTAATTTACCACTATTTTCATCTTGAATCAGTAATCCAGGATTATCAAGCATATTTGTTAAAATTGCACTGGTTCCTTGCTTTTTACCATCAAAATTTATATGGTATTGTCCATCTTTAAAATTTACATTACAAGCAGTAAATATAGTTTTTAAAGCTTTCTTTGGGAAATCTGTATCTATAATTGCATCTATAATTTTTAGTTTTTCATTAGCACCTTTTAGTTTGTATAAAAGGGGTAACATATATAGTAAAGCAGTAACTGTACTAGAATAGGCAAATCCTGGAAGTCCAATTATGAATTTACTCTCTTTTTTTGCAAATAGTATGTGTTGTCCAGGTTTGATATTTACACCTTGAAACAAAACTTCAGCACCTAATTCATCTTTTATTACATCTTTTACGTAATCATAATCTCCAACACTAACACCACCTGTTGTTACAACAATATCTGAAGAAGTAAGTGCATTTTTAAGTAGATTTGAAATTGACTCTCTATCATCTTTGACAACTCCCATTTGTACAACATTAGCACCATTTTTTTTAGCTATTGCTTCTATTGTAAGATGGTTTGAGCTTCTTATTTGTGCATCGTTTGTTTGAACATCTCCCACATCAAGTATTTCACTACCAGTACTTGCTATTGCTATAGTTGGTTTTATATACACTTCTACTTGAACTATATTTAAACTAGCCATAACACCAATATGAGCAAAATCTATTATAGTTCCCTCTTTGATTAAAACTTCATTTTCTCTATAGTTTTCACCTATGTTTCTTACAGCAAAATTCTTTGGTACATCGTCATTTATAATAATGTAATCATTTTCTACTGTTACATTTTCTATAGGAATAAGGGTATCTGAACCCTCAGGCATAAGTGAACCTGTAAATGTTTTTATACAGCATCCTTTAGTAACTTTTGATTCAACAATGCTACCAGCAGGATTTTTATCAATTATTTTTATCTTTTTTGATTGTAAATCTGAGTGTTGTATGGCATAACCATCCATACCAGATGTTAAAAATGCAGGGGAGTTTTCTTTTGCAATAATATTATTTGCTAAAACAAAGTCTAAGCTATCACCTACATAAATTTTTTTTGTAGGTATTTGTTTTATACTAATTGAGTTTAATATATCTATTGATTTTTCATAATTTATAAATTTTTTCATAAGTTTATAATATCGTAGTAATTCATAAATAAAGTTTAAAATAAATTGTAATTCTTTTGTAATCTATTATTAGTAATTATAATAACTATAAATAATTTTATCTTATATTTTATCTTCATTTAAATTTAACTGTGTCATACTTCTAAATATAAGATTCACTTATAGCAATTAATAATAAAAGGACTTTGTATGGCAACAAATATAAAAGAGATCGGTATACATGAAGCGTATTCTGCAGATGCAGCAAAAGCAGATTTAGAGATTTTTGGTAGAGAAGTAAATCCAGAAACAAGAAGAGGATTTTTAAAAAAATCAGCAATGATGGCTATGGCTGCTGTAGTTGGATCTAATATTCCATTTGCAGATAAAATGCCTGGTGGATTAATCCCAGCAGCACTAGCAAATAGTGATGCTCCTTTTAAAGTAAAAGGGAAAGAGGGATTAATCTATTTAAACGATAGACCAATTAATGCAGAAACACCACCACATCTTCTTGATGATGATTTTACACCTGGTAAACATCTATTTATAAGAAATAATGGTCAGGCTCCTGTGGAAGCTACAACGGTTGAAAATATCGATAATTGGGAGTTTGAAATTATTGCAGATGAGGGTACAACTACAAAGCATAAAAAGATCAAGCTTTCTATTGGTGAATTAAAGAAAAAATACAAAACATATACATATGCACTTCAAATAGAGTGTGGTGGTAATGGTAGAGCTGAATTTAATCCTCCAGCAAAAGGTAATCAATGGTCAGTAGGTGCAATTGGTTGTCCTCAATGGACAGGTGTTAGAGTAAAAGATATCTTAAAAGATATGGGTCTTACTCAAAAAGCTATCTATATTGGATATAAAGGTGCAGATACTCACTTAAGTGGTGATCCAAAAAAAGGTACTATATCAAGAGGAGCTCCAATACATAAAGCTTTAGAGCCTGAATCATTACTTGCATGGGAGATGAATGGTGAGCCAATTCCTTATCAAAATGGTGCACCATTAAGACTTGTAGTTGGTGGATGGCCAGCTTCTGTATCTGGTAAATGGTTGAAGGAAATTTATATTAGAGATACACAGCATGATGGTAAAAAAATGGTTGGTCAATCATATAGAGTACCTGCAAATCCAGTTGCACCTGGAACTAAAGTACCAAATGAAGATATGAAAGTTATCGAGTCTATGCCAGTTAAATCAATTGTTACATTTCCTAAAAGTGGTGTAAATAGAGAAGCAGGTAAACCCTTTGAAGTACGAGGGAAAGCATGGGCTGGAGATCTATCTATTATTGATATGGAGGTTTCAATTGACTTTGGAGCATCTTGGCAAAAAGCAAATCTTGAGATTGCAGCAAATAGACTTGCATGGCAAAAATGGTCTGCCGTTGTATCTTTACCAATTCATGGGTATTATGAAGTATGGGCAAGAGCAACAGACAGCAATGGTAAAAAACAACCAATGGTACTTCCAGGATGGAATCCAAGAGGATATTTAAATAACTCTTGTCATAGAATAGCTGTTCAAGCTGTATAAGGAGTTACTATGAGAACTCTAACAAAAGTTATTGGAACATTAACATTAAGTGCATTATTTGCATTAAATGTTAGTGCAGCAGAGCCAAAGAAAATTAAAAAGATTCAAGCGATTGATCCAGCTACTGGACTGATCGTGGCTCCTGGTGTTGAGGATGTTGTTGCAAACTGTACAGCATGTCATAGTGCTAAGTTTATTACTCTTCAAAGAGGTGATAGGCAAACTTGGAAAGATATGATTATTTGGATGCAAAAAACACAAAATCTTTGGTCTTTAGATATGCCAAATGCGCAGGGTAAAAATACAGAGAAAGTAATTTTGGATTATTTAGCCACTAATTATGCTCCTGATAATAAAATAGAGAGAAGAAAAGCTCTTTCGCCTAAGTTTTTACCAAATAATCCTTACAGTACAACTTCAAATTAATTAAAAGCGATTGGAACTCCAATCGCTTTATTTATTTAAGTTTTAGTTTAATGAATCAATCATGTCAGAAGTTACATCTGCAACATCTTTTGTTCCATCAAGTGTTATCATAACATCCATTTTAGTGTAAAAATCAATTAAAGGTGCTGTTTGCTCATGATATGCACTTAGTCTACTTTTTACAGTTTCTGCATTATCATCTTTTCTAATGATTAACTCACCTTCACAGTAATCACATACATTTTCCTCTTTTGAAGGGTTAAATTCTACATGAAATGATGCACCACATTTAGAACAAACTCTTCTCCCTGTGATTCTTCCAACAATCAATTCATCAGGGACATTCAAAGAGATAACTTTATCAAGTGAAATACCCATGTTAGTCATAAGTTCACTTAATGCGACAGCTTGAGGTAATGTTCTTGGAAATCCATCAAGGATAAATCCTTTTTTACAATCAGCTTGAGCTAGTCTATCTTTGATAATACCAATAATAGTTGAGTCTGGAACTAGTTTACCATCATCCATGAATTTTTTTGCTTCCATACCCATATCTGTTTTATCTGTAATTGCAGCTCTTAATATATCTCCCGTTGAGATTTGAGGGATGTCATACTTTTCTATTAAAAACTTTGCTTGTGTACCTTTTCCTGCACCAGGTGCACCAAATAGCATTAAATTCATATTATATTCCTTACTTTTCTTTTTTATTATTGTATAAAAAAAGTAGTTAATAACAGATAAATAATTTAAATGGTTTTAGCTATAATACCAATAAATTAAGATGAAGGAAAAATGTTATGAAAAAACTATTTTTAATAATAGGTGCTCCAGGAAGTGGAAAAACAACTGATGCAGAACTTATTGCTACAAATCATGAAAATATTACACACTATTCAACTGGTGATATGTTCAGAGCAGAGGTTCAAAGTGGAAGCAGTTTAGGAAAAACACTAGATAAATATATAAGTGCTGGTAATTTAGTACCAATTGAAGTGGCTATTGAAACAATCATAGGTGCTATTAAAAAAGCACCAACAGTAAATATAATTATTGATGGGTACCCAAGAAGTAATGAACAAATGGAAGCACTTGATAATTATTTACTTAAGGATGTTGAAGTTGAATTAGTAAATGTTATTGAAGTGGAGGTTTCCCAAGAAGTTGCAAGAGATAGGGTACTTGGACGTTCCAGGGGAGCTGATGATAACAATGAGGTGTTTAATAATAGAATGAAAGTTTATGTAGAACCTCTACAAGATATTCAAAAATTTTATGAAACTAAAGATTTATTAGTAAAAATTAATGGTGAAAGAACAATAGAAGAGATAGTATCACAAATGGATGCGTTTATTCAGTCTAAAATATAATTAAAAATATGATATAGTAACCTATAATATACTAAAGGTTACTAAATTATGTATAAATATATATTCATTTTGGCTTTTTTTTCAACTTATCTATTCTCAAATAGTACAACAATATTATCTGCAGCTAATTTAAAATTCTTTTTTGAAGATTTAACAAAAGAGTATAATAAACAATACCCCAATGACAAAATAGATGTTGAATTTGATTCCTCTGGAAATATTTCAGATCAGATACTAAAAGGTAAAAATTATGACATTTTTTTATCTGCAAATATGACCTATCCAAAAAAAGTATATAACAATAATAAATCTGCAACAAAACCAAAAAAATATACAACAGGTGCTCTTATATTATTAATATCTACACATAAGGGCTTATCAAATAGTAAGCTAGATATCTTAAAAGATGATGAGATTAAAGAGATAACTATAGCAAATAAAAAAACAGCACCATATGGTGTAGCTGCAATACAAGCTTTGAAAAATGCAAATTTGTATGATAAAATTAAATCAAAACTGTACTACTCTACAAATGCTTCAAATATAATTGGGGATGTGTTATGGTATGGTCATGTAGGTATTTTACCTAAATCTGCTATAAATTCATTGCCTAGGGGTTATAATATGGAGGGTGAAAACTGGATTGAGATTGATCAGAAATTATATGATCCAATAGTTCAAGGGTATACACTATCTGAACATGGAATAAAAAATGATGTCTCAAATAGGTTTATAAAGTTTCTTTTATCAGATGGACAAAAAATATTTAAAAAGAATGGATACAAATAATGATTAAAATAATAACAATACTACTTTTAGTATCAACTATATCTTTTGCTACAATAAAAGATAAAACTACAAATGATGTTTATGTTCAAGCAGAGATTTTAAAACATAAGATAATTCATCTTGCGGGTGAGCAAAATATTAATGCTACCTATTTGAAGTTGCCTTTTCAATCAAATAAATCACCTCGGCATGTATTGCAAAAAACACTTGAGGTTATAATTAAAATAAATAAGTATAGAGAGATATATAAATTAGGTGAGGTAAATGTGCCAATCTATCCATCTAGAAGAATAACAAGTGAAGATGTTTATCATAATGTCAAAAGACTAAATAGTGAACTTGATTTACTTTTAAAAAATGTATCTTGTCCTCACATAAAAGAGTTGTCACAAGAAAAAGAGTATAACAATAAAACATCAAACGATAATTATCATGAAGTTTGGCTAGCTTCACTTGCTATGGATCAGCTATTAGGAAGAGGGTTTAGTCCTGTTGACACATATCAACAAAGTGTACTGATACTTGATATTATTAAATATATCAGATCATCTCAAGGTATATATGAAGAGATAGAAAAGCCAAAGTTAAAAATAAGAAAACATCCAAATCATGTATTATATGCAACAAATGAACTTATAAAAAAAATTTCCCAAGCCGAAAAGAAACTGTGGATGGAACCTGTTGAGGTACCAGAAAATCCTCAAAGAATAATAACACCAACAGAGGGTTATGATGCAATGCAAACCGTTATTACTGAACTAAAAAGGATAAGAAGAAGATTGGGGGTGGAGAGACTTTATGATGTTGAAAATATAAATGATTCAAAAACACCATCAGATGTACTTCAAAATATAGAATATGCAATAAAACTATTTCCAACTTTTGATCTAAAAAATACTTTAGTGCAGTATGATAGAAGTTCACTTAAGAAGTCTCTTGATGATGTATACTCTTTGAGTCAGTTTATTTTAGAAAAAGTTGAATTTTTAAAACAACAAAAAGGGATACAAGTTGAGCCTAAAAGAACACCTATGATATATAACCTACACACTATGCATATATATCAAAAAGGTATAGAGGTGATGGAAAAAATAAATATACTAAGAGAAAAAGAAAAATTATACCAAATGTCAATTCCGCAATCACCAACAAAACAAAAATCAACAGATTCAATATATGAACTTTTAGCTATGGTCGATAGTGAGTTTACAATTATTATGAGAAGAAATGGAATAAAAAATAAAAAGAATTGGGCATTTAACTTAGATAAAAAAAGATATAAAGAGAAAACACCTTCAGATATTTATAATAATATTTGGAAAATATCAGCCCTAATAGATACAATTAAAGATAAACCATACACAGCAAATGAAACTTATGTTTTAGCAAAAAAGATGGAGCTTAGAATATCTACTATAGTGAAATATTTAATTGGTGATGTAAAAATAGAACATAAAAAAAGTTTTGATAAAACACCTGCTGATGCTTTAAACCTATTGTTAGAACTACACAAGATAGTTTCAAAGGTTGAAAATAAAGCAAATATGAGACTAGGTATAATAAAGATTCCAAAAGATAAAAATATAACACCAGACTCAGTATATAATGCCTTAAGGATAATAAATGCAAAATTAGTAGATATTAATATCCATTTTGGTATTGAAACAATAATTGATGATATCGAAATAGATACAACTAAAACAGCATCTGATGTATATGATACTATAAATAAACAATATGATTTAGTGAAGCAATTGTTAGAAGACAAAAATTATGAAGATTAAAATATCAACAAAAGTTGCAATAGGTAGTTTTCTTGTAGCTGGTATTGGAGTACTTATATTTGCTTATCTATCATATTCTCAAATAAGTGATTATTTTAAACAAAACTTACTTTATCATCTATCAGTCGAGCTTGAAAGTGATACTAAAGATATGAAAAATTCAATAAAATCAATAAAAGATGATGTAAAAACACTAGCTGAATCTAATGAGATTTTAGGCTATATAAGAGCATATAAAAATAAATATCACTACGATGCATTTGAAAATAAAAAACTAAATGATTGGGAAGAGGAGCTTCAAAAAGAGTTTTTAGCTTATATAAAACAAAATGAAGCATATTTCCAAATTAGATTTATAGGTATTGAGAATAATGGTAAAGAGTTGGTGCGTATTGATAAAATAAGTAATGAAATAGTACCAACAAAAGATAATGAATTGCAAGAAAAAGGTTCTAAGAAATATTTTAGTGATACTATTGCTTTAAAAAAAGATGAACTTTATATCTCTAATATTAATTTAAATAAGGAGAGAGGAAATATCGTATTTCCTATTATTCCAACAATAAGAATTGCAACACCTGTATATGTTGATAATATACTATTTGGTATTATAATAATAAATGCAAATACAGATATTTTATTTAATCTTGATAAATATAGAGACTTAAAAGGTAAAAATACATATTTAGCAAATCACAATGGTGATTATCTATTTCATAACAATATCGATAAAACTTTCTCGTTTGAGTTTGGAAAGAATATTAATATTAAAAATGATTTTAAATTAAATGATATATATAATAATGATACAGAAAGAATTGGTTTTTATGAGAGAGATGATTTGGCTTTTTTTGCAAAAAAAATACAAATTGGAGATTATTTTGTAATATTAGCTAGAAGTGCTGCTAATATATTTTTAAAAGAGCAATCAGCTGAGTATACTAATAAGATGTTTTTATATATTATTTTAGTTACTTTAATGATTGCTTTATTTTCTGCTATATTAACTAGAGTATTAACATCATCCATTACAAAACTTACAAAAAGAGCAAAAATAGTTGCTTCTTCTAATGGTGAGGAGGATATTAAATTTAATGATTTAAAATCAAATGATGAGATAGGGGAGCTTTCAACATCTATAGAGATTATGGTAAGAAACCTTGTAGAATCAAAAAAAGAGTTATCTTCTTTTGCTAGCTCTTTAGAGTTAGAGGTTCGAAAACGAACAAAAGAGCAAGAGATGTTATTGTCTGTATTTGATAAGGGTGATGCAGTTTTATTTAAATGGAACAATGATGAAAAATGGAGTGTAGATAGTGTATCATCAAGTATATTAAAACTTACAGGATACCATGATAAAGAATTTTTAAGTGGAGATATTGTGTATGCATCTTGTATCCATAAAGAGGATTTAGAAAGGGTAGTTACTGAGGTTACTTTAGCAGTTGAAAATAATAAAACTTTTTTTGAACATAAACCTTATAGGTTATATACAGTAAATCACGGTATCATATGGGTACATGATAATACTATTATAGTAAGAGATGAAAATACAAATGAAGTAACTCACTTTTTAGGATATTTAACTGATATCACTGAACTTAAAGAATTAAATGAGCAGTTAGAGCAAAAAGTTGCTTTTGGTGTAGAGGAGATAAGAAGTAAAGATGAACTTTTAGCTCAACAAAGTAAACTAGCAGCCATGGGTGAGATGATTGGGGCTATTGCTCATCAATGGAGACAACCTTTAAATGCACTGGCTGTTCAAATACAGTTTATGGAAGATGATTTTGAGGATGGGCTTATAGATGAAGAGTATCTAAAAGAGTACAAAAAAGAGAATATGAAACTAATTAATTTTATGTCTAAAACAATAGATGACTTTAGAAATTTCTTTAGAGTTGACAAGGTTAAAACAGAATTTTATGTAAAAGAGAAGATAGAGGAAACAATAAATATATTATCCTCACAATTAGAAGCACACAATATTAGCTTAGAACTAAATGGTGAAGATTTCAATACTTTAGGGTATGAAAGTGAATTTCAACAAGTTATTTTAAATATAATAAATAACTCAAAAGATGCATTAATTGAAAAAAATATAAACAATCCTTTTATAACTATAGATATAAATAAAACAAAAGATGGTGGAGAGATAGATATTAAGGATAATGCTGGTGGAATACCTGATGAGGTTATTAATAGAGTATTTGATCCATATTTTACTACTAAAGAGCAAGGTAAAGGTACAGGTTTAGGATTGTATATGTCAAAAATGATTATAGAAGATAATATGGATGGAAATATAAGTGTGAAAAATATAGATAATGGAGCTATTTTTAGTATAACATTAAAACAAGTTCTAAATAGTTAAACATGTGGAGAAGATTATGAGTAGAGATATTTTAAAACAGTTAAGAGTACTTTATGTTGAAGATGAAGAAAGTATAAGAATAGTATTAGCTAGAGGTTTAAAAAGAAGATTAAAAGAGTTAGAGGTAGCAGTAAATGGTGAAGATGGATATAATAAATATTTAAAATTTAAACCGGATGTTATAGTTACTGATATCAAAATGCCAAAATTAAGTGGATTAGATATGTCTATTAAAATAAGAGAAAAAGATAAAAAAACTCCTATTATAATAACATCAGCTCATGGTGAATCTAAAACATTGCTTAAAGCTATAGAGATAGGTGTAAACGGATATATACTAAAGCCAATAGATAAAGATAAATTATTTGATACAATTACTTTATATGGTAAAACAAAGATACTAGAAGATGAGATAAAGCAAAAAGATAACCAACTTGTACAACAAGCAAAAAATGCAGCATTAGGTGAACTAATAGGAAATATCGCTCATCAATGGAGACAGCCACTATCTATAATATCAGCTAGTGCTGGGGAATTAGAATTAAAAGAGGAGATGGGGGTATTAACAAGTGATACGATAATTGAGAATTGTACACAGATAGTTAAAACTACTCAAAAATTATCAAAAACAATTGATTATTTTTATGAAGCATCTCAAGTAATTGATGATAATAAAACAGTTTTTAATATATTAGAAACAGTTGATAGCTGTATATATAGTTTTAAAGAAGAATTAGAAGAGTATAATATTGAAGTTATAAAAAACATTGAAAAAGATTTAATTATGGAAACTAGTAAAAATATTTTTTTTCAAGTAATATCAAATATTATAATAAATTCAATAGATGCATTAGAATTAACAGAACATAAAAGATACATATTTATAGATATTCAAAAAATAGACAATAATCTTAAAATCTCAATCAAAGATACAGCACAAGGGATAAATAGTGATATATTATCAAAAGTATTTGAGCCATATTTTACAACTAAACATCAATCAGATGGTAAAGGTTTGGGTTTATATACAGTTATGATAATGGTGCAAAATATTTTAAAAGGTGATATTGTGGTTGAAAATAGTGAATTTGAGTATCAAGATGTATTATATAAAGGTGCTAATTTCATAATAGATATAAAAAATTAGAATAAAAAAGATATAAAAAAAGTTGCAAAGAATGAACTTTGCAACTTTTTTATGATTAAAAAATTAAACTTTTACAGCTTCTTTTAATTTAGCACCAACTTTAAATTTTGCTACTGTTGATTCAGCAATTTGAATTTTTGCACCTGTTGATGGGTTTACACCCTCTCTCGCAGCTCTTTTAGAAGTACTAAATGTACCAAAACCAATAAATGCAACAGTATCACCTTTTGCTAATGTTTCTGTTATTGTTTCAAGTGTAGCTTCTAAAGCAGCACCTGCATCTTTTTTTGTTAATCCTGCTTTATCAGCAACTTCTGCGATTAATTCAGCTTTATTCATATTTAATTCTCCTACTTTTTTTATTGATTCTTAAATACTAACAAAAATAACTTTAATTAGAATTTAAATATGAGTATTTTAGTAATATTTTTGTAAATTCTGCTAAAATACTGCTATGTTAACATTGAAATCAATCATATTACCAATATTATTTTCCTTTTTCCTTTATTGTGAATATTTTCAAATCAGCGTTTATTTGTTAAATACATTAGCTGCATTAGCTACAATTTATCTTTTGTTTACACTTACAAAAAAAGAGTTATTTTTAAGTGGATTTGGAGTTGGTATTTTATGGTTTTGGTGGCTAGGTTATAGTTTTGTATATTATGACTTAATATACTTAATTCCTATAGTTATAATATCTATTGGTATACTATATGGTATTTTATTTACTATTATAGGTTTATCAAATAATCCTTTTTATAAAGTATCTTACATATTTGTATTATCTTTTATTGAACCTTTCTCTTTTAACTGGTTTAAATTAGAACTATTATTTATAAATAGTTATATAGGTATATCAAAGTACGAACTTTTTGCTGTATTATTTTTTACAGCTTTATTATTTTTTTTAAAAAATAAAAATCGTTTTAATATTGCCATTTTAGCATATATTGTTGCTGTAATATTTTTAGTCGTTTTTAAGTATTTAAATTTAAATCTTTTTAAAGAGGAAAGTAGTTTAAAAATATATATGAATGAAACAAATATTGATCAAGATATTAAATGGAATAGTTTATATTCAAATAAAACTTTAGATCAAAATTTTAAAAATATCAATAGTGCTATCAAGAATGGATATGATTTAATAATTTTTCCAGAAACATCATATCCATTGGTATTAAATAATGAAGAGAATATAATGGGATTTTTGTTAGAGAAATCAAATAAAATATCAATAATACTTGGTTCATTATATGAAAAAGATGGTTTATATTACAACTCTACGTACTTTTTTGAAAAAGGAGTTATGCAAGTTGCACATAAAGTTGTTTTAGTACCATTTGGTGAAGCAGTTCCCTTACCAGAAAAAATACGGGATTTTATAAATGATCTTTTCTATAATGGTGCAAAAGACTATGAAACTGCCAAAGAGCCAACTACTTTTAATATAAAAGGTACTAAGTTTAGAAATGCAATTTGTTATGAAGCAACCACAGATAAGATTTATGAGAACTTAGATACAAAATATGTAATAGCAACATCAAATAATGCTTGGTTTACGCCATCAATTCAACCTACACTTCAAAAATTATTATTAAAATATTATAGTAAAAAATATGATTTGACCATATATAGTGTTACTAATAAAAGTAAAAGTGGTATAATAAAATAATGATTACAAAAAATGCAATAGAAAATCTCAAATCTCACCTTGATGTTGTTGATGTTATATCACAGTTTTTAGAACTAAAAAAATCTGGTGCAAACTTTAAAGCATGTTGCCCTTTTCATGGAGAGGAAACACCATCATTTGTAGTTAGTCCAGCTAAGCAGATATATCATTGTTTTGGATGTGGAGTTGGTGGAGATAGTATAAAGTTTGTTATGGAGTATGAAAAATTAAGTTATCCAGAAACTTTAGAGAAACTAGCTTCCATGTATAATGTATCTTTAGAATATGATAATGATTATAAAAAAATAGATTCATCAATAATAGGAAAAATCAATAAGCATTATGAGAAACTACTTGTTTTTCACTCTAATGCACTTGATTATTTAAAACAAAGAGGTATATCTTCATCATCAATTGAAAGGTTTGAGATAGGATATGCAAGTAGTTCAAATGATACAATTAATTATTTAAAAACAAATTTCTTAAATTTAGCAGATGCAAAAGAGTTTGGTATAATTGATAGTGGTCAAAATGGACTTTATGCAAGATTTATAGATAGAATAACTTTTCCAATTTATACTATAACTGGAAATATAGTAGGTTTTGGTGGAAGAACAATATCTGGACATAATGCAAAGTATATTAATTCTCCGCAAACAAAGTTATTTAATAAATCAAGATTATTATATGGATATCATCTTGCAAAAGATACCATATATAAGCAAAAAACTATAATAGTAACTGAAGGTTATTTAGATGTTGTTATGTTACATCAAGCAGGTTTTAGAAACACTGTAGCTACACTTGGAACAGCTCTTACTAATGATCATTTACCACTATTAAAAAGAGGAGACCCTAAAATAATTGTAGCATATGATGGTGATAAGGCTGGGTTAAATGCTGCATATAAAGCTAGTTTACTTTTAAGTCATAGTGATTTTAATGGTGGAGTAGTGATATTTGAATATGGTATTGATCCTGCTGATATGGTGAAAAATAATAAAATTGATAAATTAAATGAGATGTTTTTAAATCCAATACCTTTTATACCTTATGTAATAGATTTTATAATAAAAAGTAAAAATCTTGAAAATCCAAAAGAGAAACAGTTGGCTTTAGAGGAATCAAATGAATATTTAAAAACATTAAATCCAATATTGCAAGAGGAGTATTCTAGTTTAATTGCAAGAAAACTAAATATAAATTCTGCTTTAGTTCAAGTGCAGCACTTCAACACACAAAGAACCAATATAGTAAATTTATCTCAAGCAGATATTGCTGAGTTAAGTATCATAAGAGCAGCTTTGCAAAATGATGAATTTTATAAAATTGTTACACAGACTTTAGATAATAGTATGTTTCAAGTACACTCAAATGAGTTTGCATTACTTAAAAATGATAAAAACAACCCTACAATGATGAATATAATGTTAAATGAACAATTAAAACATCATACTAAAGAAACCTTAGAGGGGCAAATTATAGCTTTATCAATCCCTTATTACAATCAACAGCTTCAGCAATTAAAATTAAACAATGATATTGATTTTAAGAAAAAAGTGAAGCTTATAAGGCAATTGCAAGATAAATTAAAAGATTTAAAATCACAAAAACTTGTAAGTTTTAATATTGTATAATTCCAAAAAATTAATTAGGAAGAAAAATGGAATTATTAAATACTCTAAATGCTCCACAAGCAATCGGACCTTATTCTCAAGCGGTAAAAGTAAATGGTTTATTATATACTTCAGGGCAAATAGCATTGACTCCAAAAGGTGAGATGTGTGAAAATGATATAAAAAAACAAACAAGACAAATATTTTCAAATCTTAAAGCAATACTAGAAGATAACCATAGTGGTTTAGATCAAGTTGTAAAAATAAATATATTTTTAACAGATATGAATGACTTTGGAATTGTAAATGTTTTAATGGCAGAAGAGTTTGGTGATCATAAGCCTGTTAGAAGTACAATAGAGGTAAAAGGTTTACCAAAAAATGCGATGATAGAGATGGATTTAATTGCAACAGTTATTGATTATCACTAATTATTTTAGACTTAAAGAAGTTTTAAAGTAAATTAAAGTATAATTCGCTTCATAAATTTTAAGAGGATAAGCTAATGTACGCAATTATCAAAACTGGTGGAAAACAATATAAGGTATCAGAGGGTGATATTTTAAATATTGACAAATTAAGTAAAGAGCCAAAAGAGACAGTAGAATTTACAGAAGTATTAGCTGTAAATAATGGAGAGTCATTAAGTACTGGTGAAGCAGTTGCAAAAGCAACAGTAACAGCAGAAGTTATCGTTGAGGGTAGAGATAAAAAAGTTATCATTTACAAAAAACGAAGAAGAAAAGATAGTAAGCTAAAAAGAGGTTTCAGAAGAAGCTTCACAAAAGTTAGAATTACTAAAATAGCTGCATAAGGGGTAACGTATGGCACATAAGAAAGGTCAAGGTAGTACTAATAATAATAGAGACTCAGCTGGTAGAAGACTAGGAGTTAAAAAATTTGGTGGTGAGCAAGTTGTTGCTGGAAACATTATCATAAGACAAAGAGGAACAAAAGTACATGTTGGTGCTAATGTTGGAATTGGAAAAGATCATACAATATACTCTTTAATCGACGGTGTAGTTAAGTTTGAGCAAAAAGATAAAAATAGAAAGAAAGTTTCAGTTTACGCATCGTAAATTAAACTTTTTTAAACAAAGTATTTAAGGGTGCTAAGATTAATCTTAGTGCCTTTTTTAATTTAAAGATAGTGATTAAGTTTTTAAGTGCTAAGTGATGAGTTTATATTGAACTTAACACTTAACATTTAACACTTAACACTAATAAAATCGGAGATTTTATTATGTTTGTAGATAGTGTTAGTTTTAAAGTTAAATCAGGAAAAGGTGGTGCAGGTTGTGTTGCTTTTAGAAGAGAGAAATTTGTTATAAAAGGTGGACCTAACGGTGGAGATGGTGGAAAAGGTGGTAATGTTTACTTTGAAGTAGATACAAACACTGATACACTTTCAGCATATAAAGGTACCCACTTAATAAAAGCAGAAAATGGAGTTCCAGGACAAGGTAGTAACAAATCTGGTAAAGCTGGGGCACATGTAGTTATTAAAGTACCACCAGGTACACAAGTGATTGATGAAGAAACAAATGAAGTACTAATGGACTTAGTAGAAGATAAGCAAAAAGTTTTATTTATTGAAGGGGGAATGGGTGGATTAGGTAATGTTCACTTTAAGAATTCAAGAAATCAAGCACCAACATATGCACAACCTGGACTAGTAGGTGAAGAAAAATTGATCAGACTAGAACTTAAACTTATTGCTGATGTTGGTCTTGTTGGGTATCCAAATGTTGGAAAATCAACTTTAATATCAACAATTTCAAATGCAAAACCACAAGTTGCAAATTATGAATTTACAACACTAACCCCTAAATTGGGTGTTGTAGATATAAATGAATATAGTTCATTTGTGGCAGCTGATATTCCAGGAATTATTGATGGAGCAGCAGAGGGTAGAGGTTTGGGTTTAGAGTTTTTAAAACATATTGAGAGAACTAAAACACTTTTATATATGATAGATATGGCTAATTATAGAGAAACAGTTGCTCAATATAGAGTATTGCAAGAGGAGGTTAAAAAGTTTTCAGAAGAGTTGTTCTCAAGAAAATTTGCAATAGCATTAACTAAGTGTGATGCTATAGAGCCTGATCAGTTAAATGATAAAATATTAGAATTTATTAATGAAATAGGAGTAGAGACAACTAATAAAAATCAGTTTTCATTTAATGAAGAGAATAGTTATTTTGTTCAAGATGTTGTTTATAATAAATATGATGAAAATTTACCATATTTTATTTTACCAATTTCATCTGCTACACACTTTAATATTAAAAGTATTAAATTTGCTTTATATGACCTTGTAAGTATGGATAAATGCAAAGAGTAGTATTAAAAGTTGGAAGTGCTGTTTTAACACAAGATGGTAAGATAGCACATAGAAGATTAGATAATCTTGTAGAGTTTATATCTCTATTAAAAACAAAATATGAAATTATACTTGTAAGTTCAGGAGCAGTTGCTGCTGGATATACACTCCTAAAACTAGATAAAAAAGTCATATCAAACAAACAAGCGTTAGCTTCAATAGGTCAGCCATTACTTCTGGAGATGTACAGAACAGAATTTAGTAAATATGAAATAACATGTTCTCAAGTTTTATTAGAAGCAACTATATTCAAAGATGAAACAAGACTTGGACATGCAATTGATGCATTGGATATTTTATTAAAAAATGGAGTTGTTCCAATAATTAATGAAAATGATGTAACTGCTGTAGAGGAACTGGTGTTTGGAGATAATGATCAACTTGCAGCTTATGTTACTAAATACTTTAATTGTGACCTTTTGGCAATATTAACTGATATTGATGGTTTTTATGATGACAATCCACAAACTAACAAAAATGCAAAACTACAAAAAATAGTAACTTTTATTGAATCAAACTTATTAGAAACAAAACATACAGCAAATAGTGAATTTGCAACAGGTGGAATAGTGACAAAATTAAAAGCAGCTGATTTTTTAATAAAAAATAAAAAGAATATGTTCTTATCTAGTGGTTTTGATTTAGAGAATATCAAAGAATATTTACTTAATAATAATCATATAAGTGGAACATTGTTTAAAGGAAAATATGATGGAAATTAAAAAACAGAAGATTGTATTTATGGGAACACCTGATTATGCGACGATTATTTTTGAGAGATTATTAGAACTAAATTATAATATTAAAGCTCTATTTACTCAACCAGATAAACCTGTTGGTAGAAAACAAGAATTAACCCCTCCACATATAAAAAAATTTGCATTAGAAAATGGCTTATCTTTACCTATTTATCAGCCTTTATCTTTAAAAGAGAAAGCAACAATACAAACTATAAAAGAGATTGGACCTGATATAATTATAGTTGCTGCATATGGTCAAATATTACCAAAAGAGATATTACAAATTGCACCATGTGTAAATTTACATGCATCACTTTTACCATTATACAGAGGTGCTAGTCCTATTCAGCAAACACTACTAAATGATGATAAATTCACAGGTGTTACTGCTATGATGATGGATGTAGGATTAGATAGTGGTGACATATTAGGTTTAAAATATGTAGAGATATCCAAAGATCTAATTGTTTATGAGTTATTTAATAAACTATCTAAAGCAGCTGCAGATTTAACAATAGAAATACTTAATAATTTTGATATTATTAGATCAAAAAAACAAAATTTATCTTTAGTATCACATTGTTCAAAAGTTAATAAGAAAGATGGATTAATAAGTTTTGATAACGCAAAAAATCTATATAATAAATATAGAGCATATAAAAGTTGGCCAGATATACATTTAGAGAGTGGATTAAAAATAAAAGAGTGCGAGCTTATTGAGATAGAATCAGTAAATAATGCTTCTAAAATCGTAGAGATAAATAAAGAGAATATAGTAGTAGCATGTAGGGTTGGAACTATTAAAATAACACAAGTACAGCCAATTTCTAAGAAAGTGATGAGTGTTGTTGATTATATTCGAGGTCAAAGGTTAAATATTGGAGATAATTTTTCTTAAAGAAGTTGATTCTACACATTCGTACTTAAAAAAATATATTAAAGATAATGGATACAAAAATCCAATCTCTATTGTCACAACAAACCAAACTAACGGCATAGGTAGTAGAGATAATAGCTGGTTTGGAGAAGATGGAAATCTTTATTTTTCATTTGTTATCTCTAAAAACTTGTTGCCCAAAGATTTACCTATACAATCTGCGTCAATATATTTTAGCTTTATTTTAAAAGAGATATTATCTGAACTAGATTCAGCTGTTTGGTTAAAATGGCCAAATGATTTTTACATATCAAATAACAAAGTTGGTGGAACTATTACAAACTATAAAAATGATTTGCTATATTGTGGAATAGGTTTAAATTTATCAATAAACAGTGCTATGTTTAACTCATTGGATATTAAAATAAACTATAATGATCTTTTAAATCAGTACTTTAAGAAATTAGAGGAACAATTAAAATGGAAGGATGTTTTTAGTAAATATCTGATAGAATTCAAAAAAAGTAGACAATTCAAAACAACAATAAATAATAAGAAATTATCATTAGAAAATGCAACTCTAAATTTAGATGGTTCTATATTAATTGACAATAAAAAGGTATATAGTTTAAGATGACTGAAGTAATAACTATCGCAAATCAAAAAGGTGGTGTTGGTAAAACAACTACTGCTGTTAACCTTAGTGCTGCTCTAGCGTTAGAGGGGAAAAAAGTATTGTTAATTGATGCTGACCCACAATCAAATGCAACAACTAGTTTAGGTTTTCATAGAGATTCTTATGAATATAATTTATACCATGTTATGTTAGGTACAAAAGAGTTAAGTGATATAATATTAGATGTTAAAGAGATAGAAAATTTATTTGTTGCACCATCAAATATTGGATTAGTAGGGATAGAAAAAGAGTTTTACAAAAATACTCAAGACAGAGAGTTGGTATTAAAAAGAAAAATTGATTTAATCAAAGATAATTATGATTTTATCATAATCGATTCACCACCAGCTTTAGGTCCTTTGACAATTAATACATTAAGTGCAGCTAATTCGGTATTGATACCAATACAATGTGAGTTTTTTGCACTAGAGGGTCTAGCGCAGCTTTTAAATACAATTAAATTAATAAGGCAAACAATTAATCGGCAGCTTGAAATTAAAGGGTTTTTACCAACAATGTATAGTGGTCAAAATAATTTATCAAAACAAGTCTTTGCAGATTTAGCAAAACATTTTGAAAATAAACTATTTAAAGCAGGTAACTCTTCTTATGTCGTAATCCCTAGAAATATTAAATTAGCAGAAAGCCCAAGTTTTGGTAAACCAATCATGCTTTATGACCCAACTGCAAGTGGAACTAAAGCATATATAAATTTAGCAAAATCAATTCTAAGATAAGGATACATTATGGCATTAGGTAGAGGTTTAGGTGAATTATTAGGTGAAATAGAAACAGCATATGAAAATAGTAATGAAGTATCAAATCACAATATTGATTTAATAGAAATTGACAAAATAAAAACAAATCCTTACCAACCTAGAAAAATATTTAATGATGTTAAACTAAAAGAATTAAGTGAATCAATTAACAAGCATGGATTATTACAGCCAATTGTAGTAGCAAGGGATGGAGAAAATTTCTTACTAATTGCAGGGGAACGAAGATTAAGAGCTACTAAATTATGTAAAAAGAAGAATATAAAAGCAGTTATTTTAGATGTAGATGATAAAAAACTAAGAGAATTAGCTTTAATTGAAAATATTCAAAGAGATGATTTAAATATTATAGAGATAGCTAACTCTTATCTAGGTTTAATAGAGGACTATGAGATGACCCATGAAGAGTTATCTAAGTTAGTATCTAAAAGTAGAAGTTCGGTAACTAATATATTAAGAATCTTAACTTTAAGTAAAGATACTCAAGATTTATTAGAAATTGGAAAAATTAGTTTTGGGCATGCAAAACTTATAATTGGCTTATCCCAAGAGGAACAAAAACTTATAGTTGACTCAATTGTAGGTCAAAAGTTATCTGTAAAAGAGACTGAATTATTAGTAAAAAAAATCAAAACAAAAGATGATACTAAAATAAGTAAGAATAATGATAATGATAAATTTGACTATAATTTGTTACAAAATGTTACATCTAAGTTGAGTGAAGAAAATTTAGACGTTAAAATTGATAAAAACTACTTTAAAATCAAAATAAATTCACAAGATGATATAGAGAAAATAGCGCATTATTTTAAAATTATATAATACTTAAAAGATATTTTAATATAAACCATAGTTTAATTTAGATATAATTTGCTCAAGTTTTAGTGTAACTAAACTGTAAAAATTGTATGGAGAAATAGATGTTAGACATAAGTCCAATATTACTAATTAGTTCAGCATTAGTATTTTTGTTAGTACTAGCTAGATTAAATAGTTGTCTTTACAAACCTTTATTTAAGCACATGGAAGATAGAACTGAAAAGATTAAATCTGACATGGTAAACGCAAAAAACAATGGTGCTGATGTAGATAGTATGCTTGATGAAGCTAATCATATAATTGCTGAAGGTAAAAAAGAAGCAAATAAGATTAGAGAGAATGCTAGATTAGAAGCGATGAAATCTGCTGATTTGAAATTATCAGAAGCTAAAGCGAAAACAGAAGAAAAATATAATGATTTTGTTGAAAGTTTAGTTGAAGAGAAAAAATCTTTAGAAAACTCATTAGCTTCAAATATGCCTCTTTTTAAAGAGAGCTTACAAGCTAAACTTAGCACAATATAAGGTGGTGAAAGTATGAAAAAAATATTATTTGCACTATCTATAGTTGTCCCTTTTGCATTGTTTGGTAGTGATGCTCATTCAGATGTGCAAACAGATATAATAGAAAGAAGTGTAAACTTCTTGATATTCATATCTATTTTGTATTATCTATTAGCAGACAAAATTAAAACATTTTTTAGTGGAAGAACAGAGTCAATTCAATCAGAATTAAACAAAGTTCAAGATATGCTAAAAGCTTCAGAAACTAAAGTAGCTGAAGCTAAATTAGAAATTGAAAATGCTAAAAAAATTGCAAATGAATTGGTTGTTTCTGCTAAAGCAGATGTAGATTCAATTAAGCATAAAATAGAGGTTGCTGTAGAGCAAGAGATAGCTTTTCTTTCAAAAAGTTTTGAAGAAAAAACTGAGTTAGAGTTAAGAAAAGTTAAAAAAGAGGTTGTTGAGAATATTCTTGACCAATTATTAAGTAATGATAATATTGCATTATCTCAAGATGAAGTTGCTAACATTATATTAAAGAAGGTTGCATAGATGATTGATTTAGTTGCAAAAAGATATGTAAAAGCATTAATGACTGATAGAGATGTTGATGGGTTATCATCTATATATAATGAATTAAGTACTATTTCAACTGCATTTAAAAGTGATAAATTTTTACTTATAGTATCTTCAACTGATGTTAAAGTTGATGAAAAAATAAATCTGATTTTATCTTTTATTGATACTTGTAGTGTTTCTACAAAAAATTTGATAAAAATTTTAGGTGATAATAAGAGATTAAGTATTATTCCAAATATAGTAGATGTTCTTAATAAAGAATTGTCAATTTTAAATAATAGCTATACGGGTGTAATCTCTACAAATGTAGAGTTAGCACAACCTGAAGTAGATAAAATGAATGTTGAGTTTGCAAAAAAATTCAATGTAAGTTTAAAGTTAACACAAAATATTTGTGATTATAATGGCATTAAAGTTGATATAGAGGGACTTGGTGTTGAGATTGGTTTTTCAAAAGAGAGACTAAAAGCTCAAATGATCGAGTATATTTTAAAAGCAGTTTAGATATGGCGTTATACGTCTTAATTTATAAAATTAAAGGAGAAATTGAATGAGTACAAAGATTCAAGCGGATGAAATCAGTTCTATAATAAAAGAAAGAATTGATAATTTTGAATTAAATGTAGATGTCAATGAGACAGGAAAAATAATCTCTTTTGCTGATGGTATTGCAAAAGTATATGGATTAAATAATGTTATGGCAGGTGAGTTAGTTGAGTTTGAAAATGGTGCTAAAGGTATCGCTTCAAATTTAGAAGAAGCTGCAGTTGGTGTTGTTGTTTTAGGTTCTAGTGATGGTTTAAGAGAAGGGACTAGTTGTAAAAGACTTGGTGAACTTCTTGAAGTACCTGTTGGACCAAATGCTCTTGGTAGAGTTGTAAATGCATTAGGTGAGCCAATTGACGGTAAGGGTGTAATAGATTCAACAGAGAAAAGATTTGTTGAAGAGAAAGCTCCTGGTATTATGGCTAGAAAATCTGTACATGAACCACTAGTTACTGGTATTAAAGCAATTGATGCACTTGTTCCAATTGGAAGAGGGCAAAGAGAGCTTATTATTGGAGATAGACAAACAGGTAAAACTACAGTTGCTATTGATGCTATTATTAACCAAAAAGGGCAAGATGTTAAGTGTATCTATGTTGCTGTTGGTCAAAAAGCATCAAGTGTTGCTAATGTTGTTGGAGCTTTAGAAGCTGCTGGAGCTATGGAGTATACTACTATTGTTGCTGCTGGTGCTTCTGAATCTTCTGCGTTACAATTCCTTGCACCATACACTGGTGTAACTATGGGAGAGTATTTTAGAGATAACGGTCAGCATTGTTTAATTATATATGATGATCTATCTAAACATGCTGTTGCATATAGAGAGATGTCACTTCTTTTAAGAAGACCTCCGGGTCGAGAAGCATACCCAGGGGATGTATTTTATCTACACTCAAGACTACTAGAAAGAGCTGCAAAAGTTAATGATGAATTAGGTGCTGGTTCTTTAACTGCATTACCTATTATTGAAACTCAAGCTGGTGATGTTGCTGCTTATATTCCTACAAATGTAATCTCTATTACAGATGGACAAATATTCCTAGAAACAGATCTATTTAATTCAGGGATTAGACCTGCTATTAATGTTGGTTTATCTGTATCTAGAGTTGGTGGAGCTGCACAAATTAAAGCTACTAAGCAAGTTGCTGGTACATTAAAACTAGATCTTGCACAATATAGAGAACTAGAAGCATTTGCACAGTTTGCTTCTGATTTAGATGCTTCAACTAGAGCTCAACTTGAGAGAGGTCAAAGAATGGTTGAGTTACTAAAACAAGGTGTTAATAAACCTCTAGTAATTGAAAAACAAGCAACTATCCTTTATGCTGGTGTAAATGGTTTTATTGATGATATTGATCCATCTGATGTTGTTAGATTTGAAACTGAGTTTCATGAGTTTATAGAGTCTAAATATTCTAGTTTAATAACTGATTTAAATGCTAAGAAAAAAATTGATGATGATATAAAAGAAGTTCTTGAAACTGCAATTAATGAGTTTAAAACAATTTTTAAAGCAGACTAAGGATAACTTATGGCTAACTTAAAAGATATTTCAAGACAAATAAAAAGTGTTAAAAACACTCAGAAGACTACAAAAGCTATGAAGCTTGTATCGTCTGCAAAGTTAAGAAGAACGCAACAATTGTCAGAACAAGCAAAAAGTTATGCCTTAAAAATTAATGATATTTTATCTGAAATTGCTACACGAGTTAGTAATGTTCAAGATAAAGAAAATATTAATCGAGCTTTTGTTCCAAATGATAATCCAAAAACTGTTGATATAGTTTTTGTTACAGCTGATAAAGGTCTATGTGGTGGTTTTAATATGACTACTATTAAAACAGTTAGAGAACTTGTTGAAGAGTATTCTTCAAAAGGTACTACTGTTAGATTAAGAGCAGCAGGAAGAAAAGGTATTGATTATTTTAATTTTCAAGGTGTAGAGTTATTAGATAGTGAAATAGGTTTAACTTCAGCACCTACTTATGAAAAAGCATCATATTTTGTAGGTAGTGCATTTGATGATTTTAATAATGGTATTACAGATAAAGTAATTATGGTATATAATGGTTTTTTAAATATGCTTTCACAAGAGCTTAGAGTAAAAGATTTATTACCAGTTGCTTTAGACTCCGTGTCAGTTGAGCATAATTCATCAATGTTAGATATTGAGCCAGATGATGATGAAGAAATTTTAAATGAATTAACATCTAAGTATGTAGATTTTAATATGTATTATTCTTTAATAGACTCTCTTGCAGCTGAGCACAGTGCAAGAATGCAGGCTATGGATAATGCTACAAATAATGCAAAAGAGAAAGTTAACGATTTAACAGTTCAATTTAATAAAGCTAGACAAGCTGCGATTACAACAGAATTAATTGAGATTATTTCTGGTGTTGAATCGATGAAGTAATAGAAAGCAAAGAGAGGAATGGGATATATGGAAGGTAAAATTATTCAAATTATGGGTCCAGTTGTTGATGTCGAGTTCGACGGATACCTGCCTGCAATTAATGATGCAATTGAAGTACCTGGTACAAAAGAGAAACTTGTACTAGAAGTTGCTGCTCATATCGGTGATAGTAGAGTAAGAACTATTGCTATGGATATGACTGAGGGTTTAACAAGAGGAACTAAAGTTGTTGCTACTGGTGCACCAATTATGGTACCAGTTGGAGAAGAAGTATTAGGTAGAATATTTAATGTTATAGGTGAACCTGTTGATGATGGTGAAGCTGTATCTGCAGATGCACCTAGAATGTCAATTCATAGAGATGCACCTGCTTTTGAAGAGCAATCTACTTCTACAGAGATGTTTGAAACAGGAATTAAAGTAGTTGATTTACTTGCACCATATGCAAAAGGTGGAAAAGTAGGACTATTTGGTGGTGCTGGTGTTGGTAAAACAGTTATTATTATGGAGCTTATTCATAATGTTGCTTTTAAACATGATGGTTACTCTGTATTTGCTGGTGTTGGGGAGCGAACAAGAGAAGGGAATGACCTTTACTACGAGATGAAAGAATCAAATGTACTTAATAAAGTTGCTCTGTGTTATGGTCAAATGTCTGAGCCTCCTGGTGCTAGAAATAGAATTGCACTTACAGGTCTTACAATGGCTGAGTATTTTAGAGATGAAAAAGGTCTAGATGTACTTATGTTTGTTGATAATATTTTTAGATTTGCACAATCAGGTTCTGAAATGTCTGCGCTTCTAGGTAGAATCCCTTCAGCTGTTGGTTATCAACCTACACTTGCAAGAGAGATGGGTATGTTACAAGAGAGAATTACAACAACTAAAAAAGGTTCTATTACTTCTGTTCAAGCTGTTTATGTACCTGCAGATGACTTAACTGATCCAGCTCCTGCTTCAGTTTTTGCTCACTTAGATGCTACTACAGTACTAAATAGAAAAATTGCTGAAAAAGGTATTTATCCTGCAGTTGATCCACTAGATTCAACTTCAAGAATATTAAGTGCAGATGTACTTGGTGACGAACACTATAATACAGCAAGAGGTGTACAATCTCTTTTACAAAAATACAAAGATTTACAAGATATAATTGCAATTCTAGGTATGGATGAGTTAAGTGAAGCTGATAAGTTAGTTGTTGATAGAGCAAGAAAAGTAGAAAAATTCTTATCTCAACCATTCTTTGTTGCAGAAGTATTCACGGGAAGTCCTGGTAAATATGTTGAACTTGCTGATACAATTAAAGGGTTTAAAGGTATTTTAGATGGTTCTTTTGACCATATGCCAGAAAATTCTTTTTATATGGTTGGTGGAATTGATGAAGCTATATCAAAAGCTGAGGCAATGAAAGCAAAAGCTTAATAGCTAAAAGGTAAAAATATGGATACAATTAAATTATCAATAGTTACCCCAAATGGTGGAATTTTTGAGGAAGATGTTAAATCTGTAACACTTCCTGGAAAAGAGGGTGAGTTTGGTGTTTTACCAGCTCATGCTTCTTTGGTATCTGCTTTAACAGTTGGTGTTATAGAGATACTAAAAAAAGACAGTAGTAAAGAAGCTATTGCTATAAACTGGGGGCATGTTAAAGTTTCTGAGGAATCAGTTGATATTCTAGTAGATGGTGCAGTTGCATTAACTTCTGCTGATGATTCTGATATCTCTGCTAAACTTGCAGAAGCTAAAGAGTTGGTTAACTCAGTTAAAGATTCAAATGTTTCTATGGCTGCGGTTGAGTCTAAAATCACCTCTTTTGCTTAATATTTAGTATATGTTAGACACAGTATTAAATTTTTTAAATAGTAGTAGCATAATATCAATTTTGGTATTAGTGCTATTATCTATGTACTTAATTATAACTTTTTGGGTATTTCTTTATAAATATTTTCTTTTAACTGATAAAATAAAATCTGAACAAAATAATTTAACATCATTAGTTTCAAGAGATGCACGGATTAATCCGTTATCTAAAATTGGACAATGTATTGGAGAAACTGCTGTATCTAAAGAGATCTTAAATGTATGTGAGATTTCTTTAGTTAGAGAAGCAAGTTCTGGTTTATCATGGTTATCTATAGTATCATCTACTTCACCATTTATAGGATTATTTGGAACCGTTGTTGGAATATTGGAATCATTTGCTAAGTTTTCTACAGTTAGCAAAGTTAGTTTTTCTACTATTGCACCAGTTATAAGTGAAGCATTAGTGGCAACTGCAGCTGGAATTTTTGTTGCAATTTTTGCATATACATTCCATCAAATATTAACAAGAAAGGTTTATGAATTAAATACTTATTTAAAATCTCAAATAGATATAATACTTGCTAGGAAATAATAATTGTATAATTATGATGATAAACCTGAATTAAATATCACACCATTAGTTGATGTTATGCTTGTATTGTTAGCTATTCTTATGGTGACTGCACCAGTACTTGAATATGAAGAAAATATCAATCTACCAAAAGGTAGTAAATCAAAAAAAGTCCAGGATACAACTAAAATTGATATCATTATTGATAATTCTAAAGTTATTAGTGTAAATAAAAATAAATACAAATATATCAATTTTGCGGATAGTTTTATCTTATTTTCAAAAGATAAAAGTAGAGATACAGCAGTACACATAAGAGCAGATAAAAATCTTAAATATGATGATATTATTTTTATATTAAAAACAGTAAAAGAAGCTGGTTTTTTTAAAGTTGCTTTGATTACAGATGGATAATAAAAAAGCATTTTATCTTTCTGCATTTATAGCAGTTGGATTTTACATATTCTTGATTTTTTCATTTTTATTTTATCTACAAGTTAATGATGTTAAAAAAATTGATTCAATGGTAAAAACTACAGTTTTACAACTTGATGTAGTTTTAGAATCACCAAAAGAGCCAGAAAAGAAAATAGAGATACAATCAAAAATAAATAAGCAAAAAAGTGAATCAATAGTAAAAAAGTCTGCATCATCTAGCGTTAAGCAGAAGACTAATCTAAAATCACTATTTGCTAATGTCAAAACTAAATCTGCACAAGTTGTCAAAAAAAGAGTTATGAATGTTAAAAAAAATAGTATTTCAAGTAGATTTAAGTCAAAATTTGAAAAAGTCAAGAAAAAAGATGCTTTGTCAATTAAAGATTTTGAAACTAATAAAAAATCAAATTTTAATAATATAATATCAAGTGAATCAAAAAATGAAAATGATCCTTACTATTCTAAGATTTATCAAATATTATCTTCAAGATGGAGACCAACAATCTTTTTAAATAATCTTAAAGCTAAAGTATTGATTACTATATTAAGTAATGGAAAATTTAATTATAAATTTGTACAGTATTCTGATAATATGGGTTTTGATGAACAACTTAAGTTATTTCTAAATAGTCAAACTATAGAATCATATCCAGTAAACCCAAATAAGAGATCAACAAGTATAGAGATAATATTTCAATCAAAAGGTGAATAATGATAAAAAAAATAATTATAGTGTTAAGTGTTTTAGTAAATTATGTATATGCAATAGATGCAACAATGGAAATAATTAAAAATAAAACAAAGCTACCTACTATTAGTGTTGTAGTATCAAGTGATACAACAGGTGATGTTAAATTAGCAAATAGTATAGTTTCTTTAATTAATAAAGACCTCTTAGTTAGTGGTCATTTTAATAGTAGTGAATTTGTTATAGAAAATAGCTATGATAGAGCTCCTAATAATATAATACTAAAACAAAATGGAATTGATTTGTATTTAATCATTAAATTAAAAATTAATCAAGTAAATGGTGCTATGGTTAATATTAAGTTGTATGATATAAATAGCAATGACTTAGTATTGAGTAAAACATATTCTATATCTTCTACTAATAGATATCCATTTTTATCACATAAAATAGCAATTGATGTTAATAACTACTTAAAAGCACCATCTATTGATTGGATGGATAAGTTTGTAATATTCTCTAGATATCTAACACCAAGAACAAGTGAAATAGTAATCTCCGATTATACACTAACATATCAAAAAGTTGTTGTAAAAGGTGGATTAAATATTTTTCCTAAATGGGCTAGTTCTAACCAAGAAAGTTTTTATTATACTACTTATAAATATGATATTCCAACTCTAATAAAACAAAATTTATATACTGGAGAATCAAAAAGAATATTGTCTAGTGATGGTATGATGGTGTGTTCTGATGTTAGTAAAGATGGTGATAAATTAGTTTTAACAATGGCACCAAATTCTCATTCAGACATATATGTTTATGATGTAAAAACGAGACTAAAAACACGAATTACAAACTATTCTGGTATTGATGTTGGTGGAAGTTTTATTGAAAATGATAAAAAAATTGTTTTTATTTCTGACAGATTAAAATATCCAAATATATTTGCAAAAAAAATTGGAGAAAAAGGTGTTGAGAGACTTATATATCATGGGAGAAATAATTCACAATGTACAACATATAGTGATTATATAGTTTACTCAAGTAGAGAAACTGATAATGAATTTGGTGGTAATGCATTTAATTTATATTTGATGTCTACAAGAAGTGATTATGTCAGAAGATTAACTACAAGTGGAAGAAACCAATTTCCAAAGTTTTCTACTGATGGTGAGTCCATTTTATTTATTAAAAACGATGAAAAAAGTAGTTATTTAGGTATTATTAGGGTTAATTATAATAAAAGCTTTATTTTTACACTAAAATCAGGAAAACTACAGTCTATTGATTGGTAATAAAATTTTAAGTTACCCTATAGTAAAATAATACAAAAGGTATAAAAAGGTAAAAAATGAAAAGAACTTATAAGAGTTTGTTAGTTGGTTTATGTGCAGTTGCTTTACTTGCTGGATGTTCATCAAAGGATGTTGAGTATGAAGGTACAAATTCTGCTGTTTCACAAAATCAAAATGCAGCTGATGGTGCAGACAGTAAAGTTGATCAAATAGCTGGTAGTGAAAGTGTTGTTGAAAGTAATAGTGATACTATTAGTAGTAACAATATAGATGAAGATTCTATTTCAAATAATAGTGGTATAAATTCAGTTAAAAGTGATATAAATGGTGAAGTTGTATCTTTGCAATCAGTTCATTTCTCTTTCGATAAGTATATTTTATCAGATGAGATGAGAGAAATTGCTACTTCAAATGCAACTAAAATTGATACAACTACACAGTCTTATTCTAATTTAAAAATTAAACTAGAAGGTAATTGTGATGAGTGGGGTACAGATGAATATAATTATGCTCTTGGATTAAAAAGAGCTAAAACTGCTAAAGACGCTTTAATAGCAGATGGTGTTAGTGAAAGTAAGATTATGCTTGTGAGTTTTGGAGAAAGTAATCCTATTTGTAATGATAGAAATGTTGCTTGTTGGAAAATGAATAGACGAGTTGACTATAGATTATTACCATAATTGAGAGTTAATAGTTGATTAAAAAGTATCTTTATATTACCTGCCTAACATTCACTTCAGTGTTTGCTGAGATTTCAATGTTTGGTGCAGGTGACTTAGAATCAAAAAATCCTTATGGACTTACTTCGGCAGAAAAAGTTATAGTAAAAAATAAAAAGACTTTAAATGAAAATCAAAAAACAATTAAAAAAGTAGATTCATCTATTAGTTTATTGTCTGAAAGAATTGATGGATTAGAAAGTATATATGATGGCGATAGCCAAAAACTAAATAAGCTTTTTATTAATTTTAATAAAGCACTAGATGATGTTAAATTATTAAAAAGTAATAATGAAATTGAATCTGACAAAAAAAGTGCAAGGTTAGATAAATTATTTGAAATATCAAATAACTTAAATTCTGAGATTGAAACTAATATAAGAAATATTAGATCATTAAAAAAGTCTTTTGAGGATATTGCATTATTAGTAAATGATATTAATAGTAAATATGTAACGAAAGCTGAATTTAATAAGTTAATAGATCTTTTAGATAAAAAAGCAAAAACTGCAAAAAAGAAAGTAGTAAAAAGTAACTCTTTTAATAAACCTAAAAAAGATTTATTAAAAGATGCTAAAGTTTATTTCAAAAAAGATTATTTTACAAAAGCCTTGCCTATTTTAGAATATTTAATTAAAAATAACTATAGACCAGCAGAGTGTAATTTTTATGTCGGAGAGATTAAGTATTATAGAAAAAAATATAAGGATGCATTGTACTTCTTTAAAACTAGTATGATGCTATATGATAAAGCAGATTATCTACCTAGATTACTTCTGCATAGTGCAATATCATTTGAAAAAACTGGACAGAATGAAAATGCAAATAAGTTTTATACCACTTTAACTGAGGTGTATCCAGAAAGTAATGAAGCAAAAGAAGCTTCTAAAAAAATTAAATAATTATGAAAACAAAGGGATAAAATGTCAAATAGAGTAATATCAATAGAATATACGTTAAACGATGCAAAAACAAATGAAAAGTTAGATTCAAATGTAGGATCAAATCCACTAGAGTTTATAAGTGGAATGGGTCAAATTATACCAGGACTTGAAAAAGAGTTAGTTAATTTATCTGAAGGTGATAAAACAGATGTAATGGTTGAACCTGCAGAAGCTTATGGAGAGTATAACGATGAAGCATTACAAAACTTACCAAAAGAGCAATTTGCTGGTATAGATTTAGTAGAGGGTATGTCTTTATATGGTACAGGTGAGCAAGGTGAGACTGTACAAGTTACAGTAAAATCAGTTCAAGATGAAGAGGTAACAATTGATTATAATCATCCTATGGCTGGAAGAACATTAATGTTTTCTGTTTCTGTTTTAGCAATTAGAGAAGCTACTGCTGAAGAGTTACAAACTGGAGTTGTTGGTGGTTTAGCTGCAGCTGGTGGTTGTTGTGGTGGTGGTTCTTGTGGAACACATGATGATAGTGAAAAAGAAGTAGAGTGTTGTGGTGGTGAAAAACATGACGAGGAACACGAGTGTTGTGGTGGTCACGACGGTGAGGGTTGTAAAAATAGTTAATTTCTATTTTTAACTATTTTATTAAACTCCTATTTCTTATTTGAAATAGGAGTTTTTAGTTTATAATACAAAATAAAGGATTTTAATGAAAAAAGTAGCGTTTATATTTCCAGGTCAAGGTAGTCAAACAGTTGGTATGGGAAAAGATTTTTTTGAAAATAATGATATTGCAAAAGAGATGATATCAAATGCAAATAAAAGACTTGGATTTAATTTTGAAGAGTTGTTATTTGAAGAAAATGAGAATTTGGGTAAAACAGAATTTACTCAACCAGCAATTTTATTAGTAAGCTGTATAGCTTTAGAGATATTTAAATCGAAAAGTAATATTAAACCAGAGTTTGTTTTAGGACACTCTTTGGGAGAGTTTTCAGCCTTAGTAGCAAGTGGTGCGATTGATTATTTAGATGCAATTGAGTTAGTACATAAACGTGGTTTATTTATGAATGAAGCATGTGCAGGAGCAGGTGCTGGTATGATGGCATTGGTTGGATTAGATGACTCAAAAGTTGAAGAGTTAACTGCATCACAAAGAGAAGATGGCAAAAAAATATGGGCAGCTAATTATAATATGGATGGTCAAATTGTTGTTGCTGGAATAAAATCTGATTTAGAAAGTTTAGTTGATACATATAAAGAAGCTGGTGCTAAAAGAGCAATCGTTTTAGATATGTCTGTTGCTAGTCATTGTGAGCTTTTAGATAGTGCAGTGGAAAAACTAAATCCTTATTTAGAAAAATTTGTTACAGATAATTTTGAAACAAATGTTATATCAAATGTAACTGCAAAAGAGTACAATAATAAAAGTGACGCTATAGAGTTATTAGGAAAACAATTAATCTCACCTGTTAAATATAAGCATTCTGTATTAGAACATTCAAATAAAATTGATTGTTTTATAGAGTTTGGTAATGGTGCAGTTTTAAAAGGTTTAAATAGGAAGATTGTTAAATCTATCCCTACTTTAAATGTATCTGATATGAGTTCTTTGACTGATACAATTGATGCACTTCAAGAGTAAGATTATTAAATGATATTAAGTATTGAGTCTTCTTGTGATGATAGTAGTATTGCTATTACGAATATAAAAACAAAAGAGCTAGTTTATCACAAAAAGATATCTCAAGAGTTAGAACATAGTGTATATGGTGGAGTTGTTCCTGAGTTAGCATCAAGATTACACGCAGTAGCATTACCTAAAATATTAGAAGAGTGTAAACCATACCTTGAAGATATAAAAGCAATAGCTGTTACAAATGCTCCAGGGCTTAGTTTGACTTTAACAGAGGGTGTGACTATGGCTAAGGCATTATCTCTTTGTTTGAGCTTACCTTTGATAGCTGTAAATCATCTAAAAGGTCATATTTATAGTTTGTTTATTGAAAAAGAGCAATCTTTGCCTTGTACAATATTATTAGTTTCAGGTGGTCATACTCAATTAATAGAAGCTAAAAGCTTGAATAATATGAAAATTGTAGCTTCTAGTATGGATGATAGTTTTGGGGAAAGTTTTGATAAAGTATCAAAAATGCTAAATCTTGGTTACCCAGGTGGACCTATAGTTGAAAAGTATGCAAAAGAAGGTGATAGCTTAGCTTACGACTTTCCTATACCACTTAGGCAATCACCAAATATAGAATTTAGCTACAGTGGACTTAAAAATGCAGTACGAGTTGCTATTGAAAAAGAGACTCAAAATAATAATTTAACAGATCAAACAAAGTCTAATATTTGTGCAAGTTTTCAAAAAACTGCAGTTGAACATATAATGATGAAATTAAAAAAATATTTTAAATCAAATCAACTTGATAAATTAGCTATTGTAGGTGGAGCCAGTGCTAATATATTTTTACGAGATGAGATTGAAAAATTGTGTAAGAAACACAACTCTCAATTATTACTATCTGAACTAGAATTTTGCAGTGATAATGCTGCAATGATAGGAAGAGTAGCAATAGAACAGTATAATAATTCAGAATTTACAGATATAAATAAAGTAGACGTAATAAGTAGAATAAAAGAGAAATCTTTTTAATAAAGAAGTATATAAAAACTAAGGGTTTTACTATTTTAAGTAAAACCCTTAAAACTAATTAAATTCTAGCTCTGATACTAAATTGATAAATTTTATAAAATCAAATGGTTTTAAAAGATAATTTTTAACACCCAACTCTTCAGCACTTTTTATATACTCAGGTTCTGTATGAGCTGACATAATAACAACGGGAATATCTGAACCCAAATCTCTTATATTTTGTATTAGTTCCAACCCATTCATTACAGGCATATTTATATCTGTAACAATTAAGTCATAGTTATCGTCACTTTTGAATTTATCCAATGCAATCTTTCCGTTGCTAGCAGTTTCAAAATTTGCCTGTAGTTTTTTTAGTGTATCACTAATTATATTAGATAAATCCTCTTCATCTTCTACAAATAATATCTTAATTGCTTTTAGTTTTGCAATCTTTTCTTGCATTCTAAGCCTTTAACTCTTCTTTATGTACGACATTTTCAATATCCATAATTACTAGCATTTGATTGTCTTCTAATCTAACAAAACCTTTTAAGTATCTAGAAGGTATAGCAGAACCCATATCTGAAACAGGGAAAAATGAAGAGTTCTCAAGCTTTTGAACATCATCAACTTTATCAACTACTAATCCAACCATTCTATTATCATCTGTAATTACAGCTATTACAGCTGTATTTGAATCATATACAATTTCACCAGTTCCAAATTTAACTCTTATATCTAAAATTGGTACAACTTCACCTCTTAAATTTATAAGACCTTTAACCCACTTACTAGTATTTGGAAGTACTGTTATTAAATCTGGATATGTTAATATTTCTCTAATTTTTGGTAGTTCTACTGCATATTTCATACTACCTAGTATAAATGTCATATACTCATCTGAATTAGAACTATTGATTTGTCTTTCCATTGCTGCCATTTTTTCCCCTTTTAGAATTGTTTAATATATTTACTTTTACTCTTGAGCTCGCCATTGTTTATACAATGCTTCATGAGCTTCTATTTCACTTCTGCTTGGTTTTCTTCTACATGATAGATAACCTTTGCTTCCATCACAAGATTCAAATGGATATACTGTAGCGTATACCCAATAGTATCCACCATTTTTTGTAGCATTCTTAACAT
>JAYEMI010000012.1:0-3503 GCA_034718015.1 Campylobacterota bacterium
AAAAACACTACCTCTACCTAGAATTTGTATACAAAGAGATGAAATAAATGAAAACTATTTTGATGTTAGTGATACAATTGCAACAAATGATAGTATTGAAAAAAGTAAATTACCAAAAGATATGAAGATTTTAAATTTAGATGACCTAAATGAGATTGTAATGTGGATAAAAGAAAATGGAAAAAAGGTATAAATAATGAATGAGATAATAGAATCTATAAAAATTTCAACTTTAGAGATTGATAAGATAATAAAAAAAGGTGATACAGGTAAAAGTGATGAACAAAATTCAACTGGTGATACTCAGCTAAAACTAGATATTGCTTCTGATGTTGTTATAGAAAAAAACTTTAAAAAACTTTCAACTGTAAAACAAATTGTTAGTGAAGAGCAAGATAGCATTATTGATATAAACAGTAATGGTAAATATTTAATCGCATATGATCCACTTGATGGTAGTAGTTTGGTTGATGTAAATCTATCTGTTGGTTCTATTTATGGTATATATGAAAATGACTTTACAGGTTCTAATATTGTTGCATCTATTTATGTTGTATTTGGACCTAGAATAGAGATGGTTGTTTGTGATGGAAAAAGTGTACAACTCTATAGAGTTCTTAAAAATGAATTTATCTATGTAAAAGATATTGTGATGAATCAAAAAGGAGATATCAACTCACCTGGATCAACACAACAATGTTGGTATCCTGAACATAAAAAAATGATTAATGATATGTTTAATGATAACTATGAATTAACATACAGTGGTGGAATGGTTCCTGATCTTCATCATATCCTTTTAAGAGGTGGTGGATTATTTTCTTATCCTGGGGCTAGTGATAAACCAAAAGGTAAACTAAGACAACTATTTGAAGTATTTCCTTTTGCTCATGTTTTTCAAACAGCAGGTGGTGATGCAATTGATGGTAATGTTGATGTTTTGACTATACCTACAACTCATATACATGATACAAGTCCCTGCTTTTTTGGTAGTATTGATGAGATAGCTAGAGTAAAATCTGTTTATAAAAATATATAAAAGAAAATAAATTGGAAAAAACTACAAAAGATAAGTGGCAAATACTTTTAGATGAACAACTAGAAATCTTAAATAACTGTCAATTAAATAATAACATTGACTCTTGTTTAAAATGTTCACAAGTACTCAATTGTCAAATTAGAGACAATTATATAAAAAGTGTTTATGAAAGTATGAATAAAGGTTCAGGTGGAGGATTTGAATTCTAATCATTTGATAATTAAAAAATGTATTAATTTTTAAATTTCTTATAATTTATCATCATGTCTAAAAAAAAATATACCTTAAGTATGATACAATAAGTCAAATATTAACTAGGAAATAAAATGAATGAAGTATTAGCAAAAAAAATAGATTCTTTACCACCATTACCAAAGACTGTAATTGATCTTGAAGAGTTCAAAAAATCATCAAATAAAGATTTAGATACGCTTTTAGCAATTATAGAGCAAGATCCACTTATTGTTGCAACATTATTAAAAGTTGCTAATTCTGCAATGTTTGGTTTTAACAATAAAGTTGAAACAGCAAGTCGTGCAGTCAATTTACTAGGTGTTAACTTCACTTTATCAATTGCTTTTGGTAGTGCTATAAAAAATGCATTTGCTACTGACTTAGCTGCATATAGCATCTCTGCAGATGGTTTTTTAAGATTAGCAAATATGACTTCAAATTTAGTTTCAGCATGGCTAGGTCGAGTTGACGGTGAGTTGAAAGAGGAGTTGCTTCTTCCTGCTTTTTTATTAGAAACTGGTAGATTTGTATTATCAAGTTTAGCTGCAGACAATGGTAAAAGTGAAGAGTTTTATACAAAACTAAAACAAAACCCACTTGATATTTCAAAAATAGAATTAGAATACTTTAATGCAACATCAACTCAAGTAACTGCATCAATTTTCCAACATTGGAATTTAAGTGATAATTTAGTAAATATTATTAAATATACAGATGATATTGAAAACTGTCCAGGTAAATACCTAAAAGAAGCTAGTGTATTAAATGTTGCAAAAACTATTTGTAATGTTACAGATCCAATTTCAGATGACTTTGTTGAAGTTGGAATCGAACTATCAAATAAATATAAACTTGATACTAAGTTTCTAGAAAAAGCTTGTGAAAAAATGCAAGACAGATTACTTGATGAGTAATTAATCAATAAAATTAATAGAGTTTTAGTATCTCTATTAATTTTATTATAAAGGTATTTATATAATAAACTCGCTAAAATACACTTATGATTAAAAGATATGAAACAAAGAAAATATATGTAGGTGATGTTGCTATTGGTGGTGATGCACCTGTAAGTGTACAATCTATGACATTTACAAAAACACAAGATATTAAAGCTACTGTTGAGCAAATAAAATTACTTCACTTTGCAGGAGCAGATATAGTTCGTGTTGCTGTTCCAGATATGGAAGCTGCCTATGCTCTAAAAGCTATAAAAGAACAAACATCTTTACCTATTGTTGCAGATATACATTTTAATTATAAATTAGCTCTTGAAGCTGCTAAAGTTGTTGATTGTATTAGGTTTAATCCAGGTAATATTGGCGAACAAAGTAGAATAAAAGAGATTGTAAAAGCTTGCAAAGAAAGAGATTTGCCTGTAAGAATTGGTGTTAACTGTGGTTCTTTAGAGAGTAAGTTTGAAGATAAATATGGTCAAACTGCTAAAGGGATGGTTGAATCTGCACTTTATAATATTAAATTTTTAGAAGATTTAGATTTTACAGATATAAAAATATCTCTTAAAGCTAGTGATGTACAAAGAACAGTTGATAGCTATAAAATGCTTCGTCCTTTAAATAACTATCCTTTTCATTTAGGTGTTACTGAAGCTGGTACTCTTTTTCATAGCACTGTAAAATCATCAATTGCATTAGGTAGTTTACTATTAGATGGAATTGGAGATACTCTTAGAGTTTCAATTACAGGAGAGTTAGAAAAAGAGATAGAGGTTGGTCGTGCTATATTAAAAGACTCTGGTATTATAAAAGATGGACTAAATATAATATCTTGTCCAACTTGTGGAAGAATTGAAGCTGATTTAGTTAGTGCAGTTGCTCAAGTTGAGGAAGCTACAAAACACATAAAAGCCCCCCTAAATGTATCTGTAATGGGATGTATCGTAAACGCAATAGGTGAAGCAAAAAGTGCTGATGTTGCTATAGCGTATGGGAAAGGCAGTGGTCTTATTATTAAACATGGTGAAGTTATAGATAAACTTCCTACAGATAAACTTCTTGAAAGATTTTTAATAGAAGTTGAATCTGAAGCTAAAAAAATGGAGACTCATATATAATGCTAAAAAAATTAGAAACATTTAATGATAATACGAAAATATTTTTAAAAGAGAAGCAAGAGTTTATTATTGAAGAGTTTTTAGAAAAAAACTTAATTGCTCAATCAATAATTAGTGAAGATATATCTGAGATAAAATATTTTTATCAAAATATATTAA
>JAYEMI010000013.1:0-4227 GCA_034718015.1 Campylobacterota bacterium
CTTGGGTTTAGTGACTGACTATATACATTCTTTGCAATTAAATATACTCTATTTTCAGGTAACTCTTGCATACAATTAAATAAATTATCAGTTGCATTATCATCCTCTATTATTGATAATAATGTCTCATCAGTTAGCTCTTTTATCACTGTATTTAACTGTTCACATTGTTCATTTCTTAAATAGTACTGTAACATTTTAAAATTTACTATTGTATATATTTGATCAATACTCTCATATCCATATCTATTTAAAATCTCTTTATATATTCCACTATAAACTTTTTTCATCCTTATTACTTGCTCATATTTTTCATCATCTATTGCATTTAATAACTCTTGCATCATAGCTTTATATTGCATAGATTCAAAACCACTATATTTTGCTGCTATCATCTGAGGATCAAACTTACCCTCTCTCATTATTATCTCATCTAGATACATTTTAGATCTCTTGAAATAGGGATTGTCTTCTTGACTTTGTATTAAATCTTTATATATCTCTTTTGCCATTGGTAAATATTTTTTTTCATAACCTGCTAAATCCATATAAGTATTTGCTAAAATAAATTTAAAGTTTTTTATACTTTTTGGATCTTTAGAGTTCTCTAAAAGTCTATTTATAATATTAATAGCAAACTCTGGCATCTTTGCAGCTAAAAGTTTATTTACTTTTTTTAATGCCTTATAGCTATCGTTTGCATAGTAGTCTATATTTTTTTCTAAAACCTTTTTAGAAAGAGTATATGCTTCCTCTTTCTCTTTGTTTAGAATCAATGCATCATAAAGCTCATCTGCTATTATTGTAGCTGTTTCTAAATTGGTTGCTTCAACTAACTCTTGTTTTAATATCTTTATAGCTGTTCTATATTCTCTTTTTTTTATATGTATTTGTGCTAATGCTATTTTTCCATGAATTTTTGAAACCGGATCATCAAAGCTAGTTGCTATAACTTTTGCATAGTATTCTGCTTCTTTAATTTTATTAATTCTTATGTTTAAAAGAACAAGTAGTTCATATGCTTCTAATAAATTATTTTGATTTATTTTAGATTCATTAACAGCAACTTCTAATATATCTAAAGCTTCTAATGCTCTTTTTTTAGTATCTAAGTTATATAAAATTCTACTATTTAATAATAAAATATCTGAAGTTAATATCTCAATCTTATTATTATGCTTCATAATCTCTATCTCTTTTAATGCTAAGCCTAATTGTCCCTCTTTTAAATATCTTCTTATAGTATCTAGCTTTCCATTGCCATTTATAATTTTTTGTTTTTGTTCATCTGATATTTGTGTTAAATCAGGATTGATATAACTATAATAAAAGTCTTTTTTTGCATACAGTATTGAACTAATCATTATAAATATAATTAATATTTTGTTCATAAATTTTATTCCTTATTTTCCATTCATCTTATATATATATGTAAATATCTCAGCAATTGCTTTATAAAAAACATCTGGTACCTCTTGATCTATCTCTACTTGATCATAAATAGCCCTTGCAAGTGCTGGATCTTCAATAATTGGTATATTACTCTCTCTTGCTATGTCTCTTATTTTAAGGGCAAGATAATCTATCCCTTTTGCAATAACTATTGGAGCATTTGATTTTTTATCATCATATTTTAATGCTACAGAGTAGTGCGTAGGATTTGTAATAACAACATCAGCTTCAGGAACATCTGCCATCATTCTTTGTCTAGCCATTTTCATTTGAATTTGTCTAATTCGACCCTTTACTATTGGGTCCCCCTCCATCTGCTTATGTTCATCTTTTATCTCTTGTTTTGTCATTCTTAATTGTTTAAAATAATAGTATCTAGTAAAGAAAAAGTCTATTATAGCAAAAATGAATATAATAAACAAAATAGTTAATAAAAAATATAATGTCAACATAAATATTGATTCTAATGAAGATTCTAACTCTTTATCCATCATTGACAAAATATCGTTTGCAACAATAAATATCAATACAACCATAATGATAAAAATAATAATTAGTTTAGCTATTAGCTTTAATGCTTCTAATGCTTTTTTTGCACTAAAAATATTACTAAAGCCACTAATTGGATTTATTTTACTTAATTCAAGTTTTATAGGAACCATAACAAATCCAAATTGCATAACATTAAAAACAATAGCTAAAAAAACAACTAAGAAAAATAAAGGGAATAAAGCTATTAAAAAAGCTGTGCTAATATCTGTAGCTATTAAATAAAATACTTTACCATCAAGATCTCCCCCAATAAAGGAATATACATAATAAAATGTTTTTTCTATCTCATAATATAATGGACTTGCAAAAAATAGTAAATATAGAGAACTAAAAAATAAAATAGCCGCGCCAGGAACCTCTGCAGATTTTGGAACATTACCCTCTTGTTTAGCATCACCTATTTTCTTGCCGGTGGGTTCCTCTGTTTTTTCATCTTCATCATCAGCCATAACTTATCCTAATTTTCAAGTTTACTTATAAAATAGTTAGTAAAACTATCAACAAAAATATCCATACCCAACATCATAAATATAAAGATTAAAGTAAATTTTATTTGAAAAGTTATAATAAAAGGTGAAAAAGCTGGCATTGATTTAGTTCCATAACTATAATATACATCAAGTATAAAACCAATAAAAAATAGTGGAAATGAAAAAGCAAATGCAAATGCAAACATTCTATTTAACTCTTGAATACCATATTCTACACCATTATAACTATATAAATTAAACTCTCCTAAATTAATCGTACCAAAACTTTGAGCTAACATATATAAAGTTACCTCATACATACCTGATTCTAAATAGATAACAAGTATAACAAAATATAAAAATCTACTTATAATACCTTGTTGTGTTCCTGTTGCTGGATCAAACATATTAGCCATAGATAAAGCTGTTGCATATCCTATTAAATCCCCAACAATTTGAACTGCAGAAAAAACAATTTGAACCAAAAATGATGCTACCAAACCAAGTGTTATCTCACTAACTAAAGCCAACAAAAAAGTTTCTTGAGTGATATTACTTCCTTGTTCACCTATTAAAGGAAATATAAATAGAGCTAGATAAAATGATATAGCTATTCTTATTGTTGGATTTACTGATTTATGACCAACTATTGGCATAAAAGCCATAAAAGCTAGAATTCTTGCTAATAATAGTAAAAATGAATATACAGTTTGTTGGTCAAGTAATGATACAAGTTCCTGCATATCTATTTATACCTACATATAGTTTTCGTTATTATCTAAAAGCTCTTCTATCTCTTCTTCATTAGAAATGTTGTTATCTATAGTATCTTCTCTACCTCTGCTTGAACTATTTTCTTGATTAGTTTGACCACGGTTTGAATCAGAACTCTCACCTTGCATATCAAAATTAAGCAATACATTTGAACTATCATTTAAGTTTCTTTGTAATGCTGTTTGTAAAGAACTTTTATTATCTACAAAAGCCTCCATAGTTGAAGAACTACTCATATTCATACTTACTGTTAAACTATTGTCTGCTTTATTACTTCTCATTACTATTGAAATATTTCCTAAATTCTCAGGATTTAAATTCATTCTAAAAGCGGTCACTGGTGGCTTATAGTTTAAATACATATTTCTAGCAACTTCACTCATAAAATTTCCAACTTTTTGTTGAGCACCTATTATTTTACTCTGTATTGACTGCGTTACATCTGCAGGTACATTTACAACCACTACAGTTTCTTTAACTTTACTGTTTTGAGGCTCTTCTACTCTTGTAGTTTCAACTTTTCGTATTTCATTATCCATTGGTGTACTTTTTTCAGCTGCATTATTACTATTGTTACTGTTACTACTATCTAGCTTATTATTTAAAACCATCTTATCAACTATACTTGAGCTTTGTACTTTAGCCTCTTTTTTATTTAAGTTTTCTATAATTTGCTGACTTCTTTCTGATTTCTTCTCTTCTACAGTTGGATCATCTGCATTAAGATCAAGCATATTTGCACTCTCTTTTACGCTGTTTAGTGTTTTATTATCATCAATATTCTTTTTTGCATTTACAACTTGTTGTTGAGATACCATCTCTTTTAATTTATTTTGAGAGCTTAAAAAACTACTTGCAAGCAAAGGGTCTTTTAAACTTTGTTTACTTTCTTTTAATTGACTATTAATAAAATCAGCTAACTCATCTGACACTTCAATATTAACATTGCTTATAGCTTCAATTATATTATTTGGTTTGG
>JAYEMI010000013.1:4327-16321 GCA_034718015.1 Campylobacterota bacterium
TCAGGTTTTATTACCTCTTCTTTTGGAACAGTTTTTGTTAATTCTGGTTTTATTACCTCTTCTTTTGGAACAGTTTTTGTTAATTCTGGTTTTACTTCTGGTTTTACTTCTGGTTTTATCTCTTGTTTAATTTCAGGTTTTGCTATATCTTCTTTTGGAACAGCTTTTGTTAATTCAGGTTTTGTCTCTGGTTTTGTTACTTCTGGTTTTGTTACTTCTGGTTTTGTTACTTCTGGTTTTATCTCTTGTTGTTTTGTACTTGTTACTAAATCTACTAACTTTCCTACTAGCTTTGAAGACTCAGGCTTCTCTTTTACTTCAGGTTTATCTATTTTAGATTTATCTTGTATATCTTTTTTTTCAACAAAAATCTCTTCTTTCTCTTTTTCCTTAATCTCAGTCACTAATGAATCAAATAAAGATGGTGATGATTTTAAGTTATTTAAACTTGATTCACCAACATTGATTTTTGCCTTCGAAGATTCAGATTTAGAAAGTAAGGTTAAAAAATCAGTAGACATAACCTATCCCTAAGCTTTTAAAAGTTCTAAAGTTTTTGTGTCAATCTCTTTTTGTGCTTTAAATGCAGAAACATTTGCCTCGTATGATCTCATAGCTTCAACTAAGTCAACCATCTCTATAACAGGATTAATGTTTGGGTATGCTACATATCCATCTTTATTAGCATCAGGATGGTTTGGTTCAAATTTCATCATAGGCTCATCCTTTGATTCTATAATCTCTTTAACTCCAACACCTCTTAATGATAAAAAGTTTACATCTTTTTGAACTGCGTCAAATTTTTCTTCACCTTTTAAACCCATTAATACTTCTTGAAAATTAACATTCTGTTTTTTATATGGACCACCATCTATTGTATGTGTAGTTTGAGCATTTGCTATATTTGCACTTACTATATTTATTCTTGTTCTTTGTGCGTTCATCCCTGAAGTAGTAATATCATAACCATCAAAAAAACTCATATTTTATCCCTTTTAATATATCTAATTAAAACTATTATATTTGCATTGCCATTACTTGCTTGTAAGCACCTAAAGCTTTATTTTTAACTTCTAATCCTAGCTTCATACTAAGCTCTGCTTCTTCTATTTTTTTAACTGCTTCTTGAAGATTTTCAACCTTACCTGTTGCTATATCATTCATTGCATTATAAGCACTTACTTGTGTATTATTAACTTCATTTATCGATTTTTTTAACAAGTTTGAAAAAGATGCTTGATCTTGTTGATTGTTATTTAGTAGTTTATTTTGTGATTCATCAACACCTGTACTTGATAAAGCAGATTGGTAATCTTTTCCTAGACTAGAAAGAGAATTTGTTATTTCTGATAATTTCATACATTACTCCTAATATTTGATTTATTTCTTATTTTTTGAACTTTGAACTGTAGCTTCTTGTATAGCTAAGTCATTTACTAGTGTTTCTAATTTTGATGCTGATTTATCAAATTCAATTTTATCCTCTGTATTATCCAAACTAACTAAGGATATAACCATAGATAACATTAAGTTAGAAATACCTTTAAATGCAATAGTAACAATCATAATCCAAGATATCATTTCAAAAGGGCTAAAATGACCTGAGTTTAAAACGAAAAATATAATTATTGCAAAAAATACTGCAGCTACATAAGTATCTAGTATTTTACTTTTTATTATAGTTTTTGAGAAACTCTCAATAATCATACAAAACTACCTTATCTCATTAATCAAGTTATTTACTATTACATCCATCTCTAATGTGGCTAATTCATATTCAAACTCTTTAGTGAAAAGTTTTCTTAGCCTACTTGTTGTTGATATACTTTTAGAATCTCCAACATTACCTAGGTATTTTATCATAAAATTCCTATTAAGTTTATTTTTTACTGCTAAATTTGTAATAGATTTTGTAATAACCTTACCTGTTTCATATTTTGAGGTATGATTAAAACATAGCATAAGTTTATCTTTTTTTAAACTAAGCATTTTTAAAAGTGCATAAACATCTGTTAAAGCACTAGGATCAGTTGTTGTAATAGCCAAGATATGATCTGTTAATTGAAGGAACTCTTGCACATGTTCATTTATTCCAGCACCTGTATCAATAAGCAATATATCAAACCTATTTAACGACACAATCTCATCAACAACTGTAGTAAATACCATACTTGAGTTTTTATTTGTATATTGATAGCCACTTTGACCTGCAATTAATGTTACATTTGGATAGATTGTTTTTAATAAAACTTGTTCAATCGTTGCATTTCCATCAAAATAATCAAAAAAAGTTTTAGTAGGTTTTATATCAAATAATACTTGTAGATTTGATAATCCAATATCAGCATCAAGAATAGCAATATTTAAATCTCTTTTTGAAAGCAAATATGCAATATTAGAAGCAATAGTAGACTTACCAACTCCACCTTTTCCTGAGGTTATAGCTACTACTTTAGTTTTTGATACGCTATTAGCTCTTTTTGTTAATGACACAAGCCTACTTGCTTGTGTTGATATATGATTAAACAATATTATCTCTTAGGAATATGTCTATTCATAAAACAATCTATAAGATAGTTACTATTTGCCTCGATTAGGTCATCTGGTACATTTTGCCCCACTGATAAATAACATATAGATTTCTTTGTTTTATGTGCAAAAGATATTAGATTACCATAACTTATTGTTTCATCTAGTTTTGTAAAAATTAAATTATGGATATGCAATGTTGAGTAGTTGTTGTATATCTCATGCAGATCTGTTGCTTTAACATTTGATGGTAAAACTAACATCTTCTCTATTGGTATCTCATTTAGGTGCAATTGATATTGGTTTATTAGTTCAATCTTATCCACATCATATTGACTTCCACCTGCAGTATCAATTAAAATATAATGACACTCTTTAAGTCTACCTATAGCTTCATTTAACTCTTCAGGTTTTTTTACAATCTCTAAAGGCAATCTCATAATATTTGTGTATGCTTTTAGTTGCTCAATTGCACCAACCCTAAATGAGTCTAAAGTTACTATTCCAACTTTATAGTTAGTACCCATTTTATAAGCATATCTAGCTGCAAGTTTTGCTATAGTTGTAGTTTTTCCAACTCCTGTTGGACCAACAAACATAAGTATTTTTCTTTGGTGCATTCGCAAAGGTACTTCATGTTTAATTGCGATAATTCTTCTTAAAATTAATTTGAAAAAATCCTTCACTTTTACTGGATTTGATTTCATAGCAACAGGTAATTGTTCTATTGTTTTTTTCATTATGCTATACATCATTTCAGAATCAAACTCATTTCTTTCAAACAATGAATATATATCAATAAATTCTGGAGGTATTATCAAGTCATACAGATGGCTTTTAGGCTCCCATAATGATTTTTGAACAGCAGATATAGAATCTTGCATATTTTCTATTTGAGATTTAAAGTCATAAAATTGTGTATTATTTATGATTTCATCAGAGTCACTTTTTGTGTTTTCTGTATTTTCTCTGTGTACTATATTTTGAGTTGGAAAATCTTTATGTTTATCATACTCCTCTTCAAGAGCTACTACTATCTCATACATATTTTCACTATGCTTAGTTTTTGATGATATTTTTTTTGTTGAGATTACAACTGCATCAGAACCACACTCTTTTTGTGCATTTTGTAAAGCTTTTGTAGGTGTTTCACCCAAAAATGAGAGCATCTTCATCTCTAGTTATCACTTCCATCTTTATAAATTTTTGTTATTGTACCATCTAAGTTCTTAATTTTGATATATTGATCAGTCTCTTTGATTAATTCACCCTCTTTTTCAATCTCCACAAAACCAAAGTTAAATCTAATTTTTTTATCACTTTGTACAAATACATTCTCTTTACAAAGAGCTCTATTTTTCAATATATAATGTTTTGCTCTATATCTATTCTCTTTTAAAATATCTATATCTAAATACTTTTTACATTTGTATTTTTCACTTGTTTTCACTAAATTAACATTTGATGATGTGATCTTTTCTTTCCAGTTAATTGATTTAACAGATACAGGGACAAGTTTATCATCTGCACTTAAAGAGATAACAAAAACAGTTAAAAGAACTAAGTATTTCACTATGCCATAACCTCAATTAACGAACCACCATTAACAGATTTTATATCTTCAATTATCTCTTTATACATCTCTTTTACAGGTAATACAATTGATCCTAGCTTACCATTGATATAGTATAACTCTTTTAGTTTTTTTTCAACTTCATCAATACCGTTTTTATATATTTTGATATCTGTGCCATTTTTAAATTCTGTAGTTAATTCATCATTTAGTTTTAATTTTAATTTAGCCAATGTTTCCATTGAATTTATTTTCAATTCATTTCTTTCTACAAGTTTTTCATGATTCGCTTTTTTAACATCATCTATATCAAGTAGAGTTGCATCAATTAACTCTTGTGTTATTATGTTTAAATCTATTATTGTTTCATTTATCATGATTTGTTCTCACTTAAAAATTGAAATAACATCTCACTAATACCAAGACTACCTGAGGATTCTTGAGATAATGCATCAGTATACATACCTTTTATGATCTCAGAACCTGTACCCTCACCAGCCATTTTAGATGATTTAAGAGATGTTTCTAAAAGATGATTCATAAAAAAAGATTCAAAACTATCACATACATTTTTTAAACTTTCGTCATCTTTGGAAGTGACATTTCCAATATTTGAATACTTGTTTGGTTTGATACTATTTATATCTAAAAATTGATTATTTATATCCATTTTATCCCTTTTTACTCTTCAAGTCTGTCAAAAAAGTTTTCCTCTTTTGCCATTCTATCATTATTTTGTGATGATGCAGTAAATCTTAGCTCCACTCTTCTATTCTCAAAAGCATTATCACTCTTTGGTCTATATGATCCAAATGAAGCAACTTTTAAAATTGCCGGATCAATTTTATTTTTAATTAACTCTTTTACAACAGCAATCGACCTAAGTGCTGAAAGATCCCATGAATCTCTTGGAATCCCTTCACCTCTTAAATAATTTGATCCAGTATGACCTATAACCTCAATATCAAACTCCTGAGTCATTGTTCTTAAAATTCTAGATATTTTAGTGACAAATCTTTTTGCATTTGGGTTATTTAGTTCATAATCACCCTCACCAAACATTAAAGATGATGGTATGTCTAAAGTAAATTCATTATTACCTTTCATAGTCATATCAACTTTTTGATTCTCTTTATCACTTGTATCATTAAACTCTTGAGTTACCTCTTCTACTAGTTTTGCTACATCTGCAGCTGCATCATCTGCACCCTGATCATCAGCACTTCCAGATTCACTATCGTTTGCATGATTTTGAGATAAGCTCTCTTTTTGAGCTTCAGCAGTGTCCATTGCACCCTCTAAAAACCCCATACTTCTACGCATAATATCAAAGTACTCTTCAACCTTTTTTTTATCCATAGTTGCCATAGATAAAAGTAAAATAAAAAAACAAAGCAATAGTGACATAAGATCACCAAACTGTACCAACCAACCAGGCAGACACTTTGGACAATCAGGACACTTTTTTTTACCCATTTTTTACTCTTCTGTAGCTGATGGCATAATTGCCCCTAGCTTCATTTTTATATTTCCTATAGATTCTTCTGCTGCAATCATATGTGCACCTTGAATAATAATCTGTGAAGCTATCATCTCTTTGGTATGTTTTTCTGATAATTTACTTTCAAAAACACCAGCAAATCCTGTACCAATTAAAGCACCATACATTGTAGTAAGTAAAGCAACGGCCATAGCAGGTCCAACAGCAGATGGATCTGAAAGATTCGCAAGCATAGCAACAAGCCCTACAAGAGTACCAATCATACCCATAGATCCAGCACTACCACCAATTGAACTAAACATAGCAATCATAGTTTTGTGTCTATTTTCCATATGCTCAAGCTTAATCTCAAGTAAATTTTCTAATACATCTGGCTTTGTATTATCTACAAGTAAATTCATAGCTTCTTTAAAAAATGGATTATTCTCTTGTTGAATTTTTGATTCAACTGACATAACACCATTTTTTTTGATATCTGTTGCGTAAATAATTACTTTTTCTATTAGCTCTGGTATAGGTTCAACCTCTACTTCATTCATAGCAACACCAACAGCCTTACCAAATCTTCCTAGTGCATCACCCTCAAACTGTCCAATAGTAACAGAAGCTGTTCCACCAAAAACAATGATAACCGAAGGGATATCTATATAGGATCCAAAACCAGCACCACCTAATACAATAGCTAAGGCTACAAGCCCCCATACTCCAGCTAAACCACCTGCACTCGTTTTATCCATAATATCCCTATCTTTAGTCTAATTTTGCTACGCCGATATGTTTTATCTTAACACCAAATTTACCATCAACAATTACAGCTTCACCTTGACCTATTACCACTCCATTTACTAATATATCTAATGGTTCATTTGTCATTTGTGACAATTCTATAATCTCACCAATATCCCAACTAATTACATCCCTTAAAAGACATACTTTAGTTCCAAGACGCACACTTAATCTTAGTTTTATATTAAATAATAATCTTAAATTATCAACAGATTCTTCACCTAATAAAGTAGATAAAATAGAATGCTGAGGAGCTACTTCTTCACTAGTTTGAGTTGGAGCAGATTGTACTAAACCACCTGAGAATTGCTCTACAAAAGAGAGCATGGTATCATCAAATGAGATATAAATAATCAAAGATTCGTCATTTAGTTTTACTATAAACTTATATGTTTTATTAGTATTGATATCATCAGCACATTTAACAACACCACTATCACCTAGAGTGAATTTCATTCCTGTAATATCATCAAAACCTTGAGCATTAACGCTAGTAGTGATACTTCCAGAAATTGTAGAGATAATCTCTTTAACTGCATCAGTTATCTCATCATCAATACTCTCTTTTAAATCAGCTATTCCACCTAACATCAAATACTCAAACTTAGTACCTGTTAAGGTTGGAATAAAGAATGTCCATGATGAACTTTGATTTGAAAATTCAAAATTTGAAACAACTTTTATACACTGCTCAGAGTCTGAAATTTGATCTTGAACTAAACTAACATCCTCTACGCTACCCTCAACAGATAATAAACTTTCAAGAGTACTTACTATTTCATTTTTTATAATATTTGATAAATCAGATGCCAATTTGTACCCTAACTATTTTGTGAATTTTCGTATGCTTCCATTAGACTTTTTTTAAGTCTAAACATATCTTCTGTAGGAAACTGATATTCACTATCACCTTTTGAAATACGTACAAAAAACTCATTCGTATCGCTGTTGTATCCAAATTTTACATTATCTAAGATAATATCATTTGGTTTTTCTATATCTTTTGTTTGAAGATTTTTGTATTGTTCGTCAGGGTCAACCTTAGTTTTCTTTTCAGATTCTTGAATTTTAGAAATTTTAGACACATAATCAACTTGTGATTGGTCTATCATTTCAAGTCTACCTAATTGCATATTGTCCTCCTAATATCACTTTATAGAAGATTATATCATAATATTTATAATAATTTATTTTTTTTTATTTTTTTATAATGATTCTAAGTAATTATCAAGATTTTTCAACCTTATGTCGATTAGATTTTTCTTTAGTTTATTATTAAAAGATTCAGATGCAGAATTAAGTTTTAGGTCTTGTATCAACCTAACTCCAGCTAAAAATTTAGAATCTAAGTCCTTATATATAAACTCAATTTCAGATAAAGTAGCATAAGCTATCTCGCTTTGATTAGACAAAAAATATGCTGCAATCAATATATAATATGAATCCATACTTTCTAATTTATATTTCTTTTGGATAAATTCTATAAGTTTTATTGTATCTTTTGGATGATCGTCATACAACTCTACTATTGCTTTAGTTCTTAAATAACTAGGCTCTAAATTATTAGGGATATTAAAATTAGTTCTATTAAACAACCCTAAAGCTCTTAATGTATCTAAGTAGAAATCTGTTATAACCAAACTACCTTTTAAAAATCTATTATTGTATATTTTTGGTAGTAAATCTTGTATTCTTGAGATATAAGTATAGTCATTTTCATCAGTCTCTCTAGCTACTAAAGACAATAAATACACCAAAGGATCTTTTGAAAACTCAACCAATAAAGGTTCATTTTTATTTATACCATTCTCTTTTATATTTTCTATAAAATATAAAGCTCTAAAAAATATCGACTTTTTTTGATTGATTGTTAATGATAATGGATCAAGTTTAACAGACGGGTCTTCAAATATTTTATAAAGATATTTACCAAGATATTTATATGAGCCACTATTTGATCTTATATTTTTTATTATTAACTCTTTTTCTATTTTATCAACTCTTTTACCTAGTTTTTTAGCAGTTAAAATTGTCATTACTGAATAAAGTTTATTTCCATGATCTAAATTATATGCTTTTTTAAAGTACTTATATGCTTTACCATAGTCATACACTTGAGCATAAGAAAGTGCTAAGTTATAATATTCATAAGAGTTTGTATCGATTTTTGCATCAACCATATCTTGCAATACTTGAACTCTATAAATTGGATCAAGTTTAATCACCTTTAAAAAATCAGAATTATATTTTACCATCATATTTAGTTCATAAATATTATCTTGATTTTTTATTATAAACGCTTTTGTTGCGTCACTATTTAATATATCATAATCTTCAAAAACAAATGGTGCAAAATAATAAACAAAATCTAGTTTTCTATCTTCTGAAAAATTTGTAATTGAATCAAAATAATATTTTGAAGAGTGTTTCTCTTTATTAAAAAACAACTCTAACGGTATCTCCTTATTTGTATTAAAAAACTTTCTTCTTTTCTGTACTTTAAATATATTCTCTTTTAAATTAAAAATGTCATTAGCTTTTATATCTCTATAGATTTTGAACCAAAGAACTTCATTCTTTTTGTCATCACCACCAATTTTATCATAAGCAATACTCAAAGATGTTTTTGCATTTGTATAGTCTTCAAGTTTTAAATATAAAAGTCCCATTTTTAGCTCTGATCTATGTTTCATATTTTTTAAAATATTTAAGGCATATCTATATCTTTTTTGTAAAATCAAAGAATCAACTACAAGTTTTTTCTCATTTTCTGTTAGTCGTTTTGCTTTTGCACTTACTTTTGTTATCTCATTTAGATAATCAATATCATTTGTTATTTTGTACAGATAATATCCAGCACTAAAATATGAAAATTTATCTTTATGAATTAGCTCTTTTATCTCAAATATTTTTTTTAGATAAAGATATGCATTCTTTTTTGCATTAAGTTTATAGTATGCAATACCTATATTTAAATAAGAAGCGACTTTTATTAACCTTGAAGACTCTTTTAATAAAGCTATAGCCTCTTTGTATCTCTCTTTTTCCAAAAAAAGAACTGCTGTGTTAAACTTTACTATCAATTCTCTTTTTTCTTGTGCATCTAATAAGTTTTGGTGTTCAAAAAGAACTTGGGGTTGGGATTCTAATGTTTTATTCTCAATAGCACTTATAGTTTGTGGTATTAAAAATAAAAATAAAAAAAATAAAAAAGAGTTCTTTTTATACATTTTGATCTATTTGCATTTTAATAAACTGCACCCACTGATGCATAAAGCTCATCTACTCTATCTTGAAGGAGTCTATTTCTATGCTCTAGCTCAGTGTTTCTAAGTTTTAGCTCTTGCATATCTTCTCTTGTAGATTTTAAACTATCTTGTGAGTCATTTATAGTTGCTAATGAGAATTGAACTTGTTTTTCAAATTTCTCTTTTAGCTTCTCTAGGTTTTTATTCTTTTCCTCTATTAGCTCTTTCTCTTCAGAGATCTTTCGATATAGAGATTTGTATGTACTACTGCTACTATAAAAATATAAGGCTAATACACCAAATACAGATAAAAGTAAAAAGTCATTCATATATATTACCTATTTTTTAAGTTGAATTAGTGTTGTTAATAATTGATCAGAAGTTGAAATAGACTTCGAGTTTGCTTCAAATGCTCTTTGATATACCATTAGATTAACTAAGGATGTACTTAAATCTGATGTTGACAACTCTAGAGTTCTACCTATTATTCCTGCTGCTTTATCGTTGTTTACTGCATATATTGGCTCACCTGAAGTAATTGTTTTTGACAACATATTATTACCTTGTGGAGATAGTCCTGTTTCATTACTAAAAAGTGCAACAGATACTTGACCAATAGCAAATGAAGCTCCATCTTGCTTCATAGTGATAAGTCCAGATTCATCTATCTCAAACTCCCCAAAAGGGCTATCTGATATACCTAGATTATCAAGCTTTAATTGTATAGAATCTTTTGATGAAGTTTGATTTAATGTATTTGTCATAGAAAGAAACTCAGCATCTGTCCCTGAATTTATACTTAAGTCTGAATTTTTATTTATATTTCCTGTATTTGCAGTATCTCCAGAAAGTAATGCAGTTGATTTCAAAGAGGCAACAAATGAACCTCCTGGATTACTCTCTATTGTTTCCACTACTAAATTACCATTATAATTATGTGCTTTAATATCTGTATTCATATTGGAATCTGCATTTATCTTTGTTACTAAATCATCTATTAACTCTTGTGTTGTTCCTGCAGTAGCACTGACTGTAGTTGCTACACCAGTATTTGGATTTGTAAATGTATAATCAGCAGCTGCTACAGGATCACCATTAGTAACTAAATCACTACTACTCCATACATCTCTTTGTAGTCCAGCGGCTGCTGTTAATAATGCAGTCTTTGAACTCTCAACTGCCCCAAAGCCAGTCCCCTGCATCGCTACTGCATTAGTAGTATCACTACCTGGTATTTTAGAAGCTGTTGTTGAGATATATTCTGCAGACTCACCAACGATAAACTCCTCCCCTGGAATCAGTGATTCTATAGTAATATTTGGATTTGTAGCTACTGCGTTTGCATACGAGGCTTCACTACCCTCAACTGGAGCTGGAGAGGTTGCTACAGTTGTTGGGTCTGTTATATATGCTTTTGCCCATGGAAGCTGAGATAGTTGATCTGCTAAAGCTTTGTATGTAGCTATCTTACTTGCTATTTGATTATCACCAGCTTCACCAGCACCAGTTGTTGAATCATTATCTCCATCAGCATTATCATGGTCAAGACTAGTAGTTACTTCTATATAGTTTTGAGTGTATTTTTTACCATCTATATAGACATACACTTGATCACTTGATGTACTCATTTGACTAGCTGTTGAGTCTGGTAATGAAACTGTACTTACTTGTGAAGATGAAGTTGAGCTTGGACCCGTAGGGTTAGCTGCATAGCTTTTTAGTTTTGCTTGATAGTCTGCGATTAAAGCCTCTACTCCATTTACTTTTGCTGATGTACTTTTATATCCCAAGCCACTCATCACTGATGGATCATCACTTTGTGCTAGACTTGCATAGTCTGTAAGCTTTGATGTGATAGTCTCTATCACACCATCTTTTTTTATGATTTGATTACCAGCTAGTTTTGAATAGTCGTTATTAAAACTAGTGATATTTGAGTTTGTACTTGATATATCATTGGCTGTATCTATTGGGGACATCGACCAACCTACTACATCAAAAGAGTTTGCATCTTGTAGTGTTCCAGACTCACCCATACGAAAGTTTCCAGCTCTTGTATAAAACTCTTCACTAGTACCTGTAGCATTTGGGTCTTTTACTACAAAAAATCCACTACCTTGAAGTGCTACATCATAAGAGTTTCCTGTAGATTTCATACCACCTTGAGTGTATAGTTTCTCTGCATCTACTACTTTTGAACCTTTTCCTATACTATCTTGGTACATCTGATCTGCAAATGATATTCTTGAAGATTTATACCCTATAGTATTTACATTTGCTATGTTGTGAGATTCATTATCAAGCGCAGCTTGATGTGTTGACATCCCAGATATCCCTGTCCATAGTGATCCTACCAT
>JAYEMI010000014.1:0-13654 GCA_034718015.1 Campylobacterota bacterium
TATTAAAGCCTTTAAAATAGGTGTTTTATAGAATTATTTTTGAAAATTATTAGATATTATTTAGTGATGGTTTAGATATGAGTTATTGGAATTTTATAGGCTATTATTTCTTAACTTAACGGCATTGCAACTGCCCCTAGATGATTATTATTTTCATCAAAAAAAGGAAATGCATATCTAAATGCATGACTTGTTCTACCTTGCTCAAATCCTGTAACTGTCTCTTTAGTTTTATTGGCATGTTTAAAACTATATCTTATATCACTTAAATCATCTCCATATTTTGAAGGTTTATGTACCCTTAAAAAAGATCTATTGTCTGGAAATACAAACTGAAGTTGCAGTATCCCTTTTGTTTTCATAATCTTATATGTAGGATTCAAGTAGTTATATAACTCATCTCTTAAGATGTTTTTCTTTTCACTATTTGCAGTTTGAGCTTTTGCGAATATCTCAATAATCTTTTTATCTTTAGAGATTCTTTTTTTAGCAGCAGATACATCTTGGATAAAATAATCCATAGTAAGTTCATAATGGATATTTAAACTTTTTATTTTATCATTGAGTATAAGCTCTATTCGTTCATCTTTTGTTTTTGTATGTGTATAAAATATCAATCCATAGAAAAGTAAAAACAATAAAACCATTACGATTTTTAATCTCATTTTAATCCTCATTCATATCTATCAAACTTTATTAAATATTTGTTTTTCTATCTATTAAATCTACTATTAAGTCTATCTTTTTATCGTTGAAATTAAGACCTTGCTTCTCTTGCTCTGGTGTTGCAAATGCAGGTATTCCATTTACTTCAAGAACGACATACTCCTCTTTTTCTAAATCATATATGATATCAACTCCACCTATATCAACTCCACAAGCTTTACAAGCATTTATAGCTACATCAATAATCTCTTGGTTTGCTTCTCTTAAAAATACACTTCCACCAGCAGTGATATTTGTACGCCAATCAGTACCACTAGCTTTTCGCCCATAACATCCTACAAACTGACCGTTTACTATGTCTACTCTAAAATCTGTATTATCATATTTTATAAACTTTTCAACATAAAAATATCTTAAATCCATCTGATTTAAAAATGGCATTAACATATCTAAGTTTGCTTCATTTTCAATCTTTGTAAGACCCACTCCACCCCAACCATCTGTTGGTTTATAGATCATTTTATCCCATTTTTTAATAATCTTTTTGAGTTGATGCCCATCATCTCTATGGCAAAGTTTATAATCTGCAGTTGCAATACCATGATTTCTAAGAACAAATGAAGTATGAAACTTATCTTCAGTTAAAGAAAATGAATCATAAGAATTAATCATAGGTATCACTCTATTTAATGCTTGATATAGATACATTTGATATTGAGTTTGTTGTCCAGCATTATACGAGAAAAACAAATCAAGTTTATCTACTTTTAAATCATCTCTATAAATATGTCCATTCTTAGCAATACAATCATGAAGCCTAATCTCTTCAATCGTATCAATACCCCTTTTTTTAAGCTTTTTGATCATTTTTTTTTGGATAATATCTCCACCGCCATTTTGATAAAGCCACATACCAATTGTTCTGTTTTTTGACATTTCATACCCCATAAATTTTTAAAATAAATATTTCGAAAAATTATAGCAGAATAAAAATAATAAAATCAAATATTTTTTCGCAATTTAAAGTTTAATAGTTGTATAATAAATTTACTATTAAAGTTATACGAGGATTTATTATGAAAAAAAATATTTTATTAAAAAGTTTACTTATCTGTTCTACATTATTGATTTTTGGATGTGAAGATAAACAAAAAAATGAATTAGCTTTAGATAATAAAAAAGAGTACTCAAATCAATCAATTATGGTAATTGTTCCAAAACTTGGAGGGAAAACAATAAGTGGACCTATACTTGAAGAAGCTAAGAGTTTTGAAGATTTAACGGGTGCAGATATAAGAGTCATTACACCTAGCTGGAGTGAAACAATAAAAAAAACTCAAAAGTCATTAATAGACAAAAATATCAACTTTGATGTTTTTGTTATCATCTCTAGTTGGGGTGGTATGCTACTTGCTGATGATAATATTGAAGAGGTTCCTTTGTGGGTCAAAGAAAAAGATTGAATGGGAAGATGTGCTCCCTATTTATAAGAGATCTGTTCTTTCGTGGAACAATAAAACATATGCTTTACCCTATGATGGCGATTGTATAAATCTGTATTATAGAAAAGATATCTTCAGTGATAAAAAAAATAAAATAAACTTTGAGAAAGAATATGGATATAAATTAAAAGCACCAAAAACATGGAAAGAGTTTGAGGATATTTCAAAGTTTTTTAATGGCTGGGATTGGGATAACGATGGTGTTATAAATTATGGAATGGCAGGGAGCAGACTAAAAGGTTATGGAACAATGTTGCAGTTTTTTACTCAAGCAGCTGCCTATGCAAAACATCCAGACAATAGTGGATTTTATTTTAATGAAAATACAATGGAACCAAATATTAATAATGAAGCATTTGTAAAAGCACTAAAAAACTATATAAATATAATGAAATATGCACCACCTCAAATAGAGAAGTTTTCTCCAGGTGATGTTAGAAAAAGCTTTATCACTGGTGAAGTTGCTATGGCAATTGATTGGGCAAATATGGGTACTATGGCTGTAAACTCTGAATTATCAATAGTTAAAGATAAAATAGGATTTGCTTTATTACCAGGAAGCAATGAAGTATTTAACAACAAAACAAATAAATGGGACAAACAATACAATAATGTATCATCGATAAGCGGAAACTGGACCATTCTTGTAAATAAGAATTCTAAAAACAAAAAACTTGCATTTGAGTTTGCATCTTACATGACATCTAAAGAGATGACAAAAAAATTAACATCTCAAGGATGGACAGGTGTAAACCCATCAAGAGAGAGTCATTTCAAGGATCCAAAATCTTGGGAAACTACAGGGTTTAGTGAAAAACTAGCAACAGATTATTTAGATGTAATAAAAACATCATTAAACAATAAAAATATTATGGTAGATATAAGAATACCTGGAGCAAATATCTATTATGATATATTAAGTAACTCTATTGATTTAGCAATTAAAGGTAAATTATCACCAAAAGAAGCTTTAGATAAAGCAGCAAAACAATGGGATGAATTAACAATAAAGTTAGATAAGAAAAAACAATTAAAACTATACAATGATTCAATAAATAATCAAAAGGATTAAGGTGCTACACAAATATAATATTACAAATATATCAAAAAATGGTTTTGCATTTTTACTTATTATCTCTTTTTTAAATGGAGTGATTATGTTAAATCTTTTGTTTAATTTAGAAAAATTTAGCTCAGATATGGTTATCTCTAAAAATACACATAAATCATTTTTAAATCTTAAAAATAATACTGAAAAACTACTAACCTCTTCTTATTTAAAAGAAACTGTAAAACAATGGGATAACTCTATTGATTTGTTTCAAAATGAATATAAAAAATATTTGACAGTATATAATGATATAGATTCTAGTTTGTATATTTGTAACCTAGAGATAGCTAGTATTCAAAAACAACTAAAGAATAATTTCATCTACACAAAACTAAAAAACAAGCCTATTCTTCAAATAAAAGGGGAACTATTCAACAAAACATCAAATGATATATTTTATTCAAAAATAATTTCACTAACTTCCTCTATTGACTTTTTAATACAAAATCAATCTTTTGTTTTGGATTCATTTTCTAAAGAAGATAGTTTAAATAATCAAATAAGACTAAATCAACTAAAAAGTATAAAACTCTATGCAGTAGCTTCTGGTTCTATTATGTTTACACTATTACTGATTATTGGATTTTACACTATTAAGCTTATAAGAAAAAATGAATTAATGCTATTGAAAACAAAAGAAAATCTAAACAAAAGTCTTAGTGAAGTATCTGAATCTAAACTTTTTATTCAAAATATTTTAGATACCGTACCATCAAGAATATTTTGGAAAGATAAAAATGGTATCTATTTAGGAGCTAACAAACTTTTTGTTGGTGATGCAGATTTAAACAGTGTCGATGAATTAATAGGAAAAACAGATTGGGAATTAAAGTGGAAAATAGAAGCACAAAGATACATAGATGATGACAATAAAGTTATTCAAAGTGGTAAAAATCATCTAAGGTACGAAGAAACACAAACATTTGAAGATGGAACTATAGTAAACTTAATAACATCCAAGGTTGCTCTAAAAGATAAAAATAAACAAATAATTGGAATTATTGGTATATATGACGATATAACTGAACAAAAAAAGCTAGAAAACCAACTAAATAATCAAAATAAAATGTTAGAAGAACAGTCAAAAATGGTATCTATGGGTGAGATGATAGGAAATATTGCCCACCAATGGAGACAACCACTATCGATAATATCAACTGGAGCTACAGGTATGATTATGCAAAAAGAGTATGACACTCTAAGTGATAAAGATTTTTATGACACATGTGAAAGAATAAATAGTAATGCTCAATACCTATCAAAAACTATAGATGATTTTAAAAACTTTATAAAAGGTGAAAATAAAAAAGAATTATTTATACTTGAAGACAATATCAATAGTTTTTTAAATCTTGTGTCACCCACTGCAAAAAATAATAATATTGAGGTAATACTAAACCTGAAAAAAGATATCACAATAAAAAGTTATCCAAATGAACTAATGCAATGTATGATTAATATTTTCAATAATGCTAAAGATGCTTTAAAAGATAAAAATCAAAGTGAAAATTTTATCTTTATAACTACATATATACAAGATAATAGTATTTATATAGAGATCAAAGACAATGCAGGGGGAATACCAAAAGATATACTACCTAGAATATTTGAACCATACTTTACAACAAAACATCAATCACAAGGTACAGGACTTGGTCTTCATATGACATATACTTTGGTTGTTGAAGGGATGAAAGGTAATATATTGGCACAAAATAGTAGTTTTTCTTATCAAGAAAAAAACTACAATGGTGCTACTTTTACTATCATATTACCTATATAATAGCATACAAAAGCTATAATAAGAAAAATTATTAAAGGTTATAAATGACATTAACAGAAGAAGAGATTTTAGAATATCACTTAGGTGGAAAAATTGGTACTGATATAAAAAAAGAGTGTGAGACACAAAAAGACCTATCTATTGCATATACACCTGGAGTTGCGATTCCTTGTAAAAAAATAGAAGCTGATTCTAGCTTAGCTTATAAATATACTGCAAAAGGAAATACTGTTGCAGTTATATCTGATGGAACTGCTGTTTTAGGACTGGGAGACATCGGACCACTAGCAGCTAAGCCTGTTATGGAAGGAAAGGTTGTTTTATTTAAAAAATTTGCAGATGTTGATGGAGTTGATTTAGAATTAGATGAAAAAGACCCGCAAAAAATTGTTGATATTTGTGTTGCTTTAGCTCCTAGCTTTGGTGGTATTAACCTTGAGGATATAAAAGCACCAAAATGTTTTTATATAGAGCAAGAGTTACAAAAAAGGGTAAATATACCTGTAATGCATGATGACCAACATGGAACTGCTATTATAACAAGTGCTGCACTTATAAATGCTAGTGAATTAGTCAATAAAAAAATATCAGATATGAAAATAGTAATAAGTGGAGCTGGTGCTGCTGCTATGACTTGTGCAAAGATGTATAAAGCTCTTGGTGCAAAAAATATACTTATGTGTGATAGCTCTGGAGTTATAAACCATAAGCGTAACGATCTAAATGAGTATAAAAAAGAGTTTATAGTTCATACAGAAGATACAAATATAACTGAAGCTATGAGAGATGCTGATATGCTTTTAGGGCTAAGTGTTGCTGGTACTGTATCTAAAGATATGGTATCTTCAATGGCTTCAAACCCTATTATTTTAGTACTATCAAATCCAACTCCTGAAATATTACCTGAAGAGATTATGGAAGTAAGAGATGACGCTATTATTGGAACAGGGAGAAGTGATTATCCAAATCAAGTAAATAATGTACTTGGTTTTCCTTTTATATTCAGAGGTGCACTTGATGTTCAAGCTAAAAAAATTACAGAAAATATGAAGATGGCTGCAGCAGTTGCATTAGCAAAACTAGCAAAACAACCAATACCATACTATGTAAAAGCTGCGTACGATGATCAAACTTTAGAGTATGGTGTAAACCACATCATCCCAAAACCATTTAACAAAGAGGTACTTATATGGGTAGCATCTGCAGTTGCACTTGCTGCTATTGAAGATGGAGTTTCTGATCTAAAAGATTTTGATATAGATGCTTATAGAAAAGAGTTAAGAGATATAGCTTATATAGATAGTAGTGAACATAAATAAGTCTCATTTAAGTCTTAAAAAATAATAAATTATTAAGTGAAAACAACCATAACATTTTGCTATAATATAACCAATATAAAATAGATAGGAATTATTATGAATTCGCAAAGTACAATCTTAATAGTTGATGATACTCAAACAAATATAGATATCCTTGTAGAGCTTTTAGATGGATACGATCTAATTGTAGCAACAAATGGACAATTAGCCCTTGATATGCTAGAGGATGAAAAAGTAGATTTAATACTTTTAGATATCATGATGCCCATAATGGATGGTTTTGAAACTTGTGAAAAGATAAAGACTAATAATAGTTTAAAAGATATCCCTATAATATTTCTAACAGCAAAAACAGATGATGAAAGTATTCAAAAAGGGTTTGAATTAGGTGGTGTTGATTATATATCAAAACCATTTAGACCTTTTGAACTAATTGCTCGTGTTAAAACTCATCTTAATTTTAAAAAACAAGAAAAAAAGATAATAGAACAAAATAAATATTTGGCTCTTACAGAACTAGTTAATAATATAGCACATCAATGGAGACAGCCGCTATCTGTTATCTCAACCATATCAAGTGGTATGCAAATACAGCATGAACTACAGATGATAGATGAAAGTGAAACTATTAAGCAATTAAGTATTATTACTGAAAATGCACAATACTTATCATCTACACTTGATAATTTTAAAGATTTTACAGATTCAAATATTACAAAAACCACTTTTAATATGAAAAGATTAATCCAAAAGAACTATGATTTCATTTTTGGTAATGTATTAAAAAATGAGATTGAGCTAGAGCTTGATATCAAAGATGAGATAAATATAAATGGTGTTGAAAATCAATTTATAGAGGTAATACTACATATTATAAAAAACTCTGTAGATGCAATTACCCAAGATACTAATACTTCAGGTAGATTAAAAATAGATACAGATGTGATGTCTAATATAGCAACTATATCTATTATAGATAATGGTGGGGGTATAGATGAGAGTATTATTGATAAAATATTTGAACCATACTATACAACAAAACATCAATCAATTGGTACAGGTCTTGGACTTTATATGGTAAATAAAATTATTACAGAAACTTTCAGCGGTGATCTTGAAATTCTAAATGTTAAAAATGGAGTATGTTTTAATATCAAAATACCAATTTACAAAAATGAAAAAACTTAACTCAAATCAAACAATCTTAATAGTTGATGATACTAAAGAGAATATTGAAATACTCCTTGAATTATTAAAAAACAATGATGTTATACCTGCAATAGATGGAAATACTGCACTACAAATAGTAAAAAAAGAAAAAATAGATCTTATTTTACTTGATATTATGATGCCTATAATGGATGGCTTCGAAGTTTGTAGAATTCTCAAACAAGACCCTAAAACAGCAAAAATTCCAATTATTTTTTTAAGCTCCAAAAGCACTATGGAAGATATGCAAATAGGATTTAATTTAGGTGCTGTTGATTATATAACTAAACCTTTTAACCCACTTGAATTAGAAGCAAGAGTGAAAACACATCTTGAACTAAAACAATATCAAGACAGTTTAGAAGATAAAGTAAAAGAAGAGATTGAAAAAAATAGAATAAAAGATCAACTTTTATTTCAAACTTCAAAACAAGCAGAGATTGGCGAACTACTGATGCATATAGCTCATCAATGGAAACAACCACTTAGTGAGCTTGGTAGTATAAATATATATAACATAGCAAAATTAAAAACTACTGGTGATATAGACAATGAGACTTTACTAGATAGTTTTGAAAAAACTACAAGAATTATTGATTTTATGGCAGATACTATGCATACATTCCAAAATTATTACAAACCTGATGATAAAGAAGAGAATTTTCATATCTATGAAGCTATAACTGAAGCTATAAATTTAATTAGTGCAACATACAGCTACTATCACATAAAAATCAATATTCATAAAAATTTTGATCCTATAATTCATGGTAATAAAAATGAATACTCACAAGTTATACTAAGTCTTCTAAATAATGTGAAAGATATTTTTTTATTAAGAGATATTAAACAAAAACAAATAGATATAAAAATTGAAAAAGGTGATAAATCAATTGTATCAATAAAAGACAATGCAGGTGGTATTAAACTAGAAAATATAGATGATATATTTTCACCTTTTGTAAGTGATAAAAATAGTTTTGGAATGGGGTTATATATGTCAAGAAATATTATAGAGAAACAAAAAGGTACAATCAGTGCTAGAAATTTTGAAAATGGAGCTATATTTACAATAGTTTTGTAAATAAAATAGAGAACCTAAAAGCTCTCTATTTGTATAAATATTAGAATATTATATTAAAAGATACGTAAGGACCATGCCACATATCATTTCTACTAAACTCTAATGTCAAGTCATTACTGTCACTATCACTTTCGCTATCACTAGAACTACCTGATCCATAATAGGTACCTCTTAGTTTATAACCAATTTGAGTAGAATACCCTAACCCTTTTAAAGTTTTTGATTTTTGTTGCCAAATATATCCAAAATCCATTGCATAATCTGCTGCTAAAGTCATTGGTAAACCTGTACCATCATATCCAAGATTTTCTGCTGCTGCATCAACTCTATCTTCTAGGTCTCCTGATAAGCTAATATTTGCTAAACCAACCCCCTATTAGACCTTGAAAGTATAGTCTTGAGAAATTATTTTCATACTTTTTTGCATATGACAACTCATCATATCCAAAATTATAAGTAAGCTTTTGTATCTCTAGCTCTGGATCAAATACAGTGAATTTAACGCTTCCATCTTTACCATAACCAAGAAGTGTAGGCATTGTATAAACACTGTAATCTAAACCATGATAATAACCTCTTTCTTTCATAACAAAAGCAGACAATCTTTGAAACTCTGTAGAAACTTGAAAACTATTACTAGAAAAATCACTACTATTTAATAGTCCTGAAACATTAGATACTGTAGCAACACCATTTACTTCCCCTTGTTCACTTATAATTCTTAATGATGACTGTGGAGAGAAAAATCCATCAATATCAATCATTGCTGAAGTATATTGAGATGCTTTTGCTGTTTGTCCACCTTTTGCTTCAGCTTCATTTTTTAAGTGTGATATAGCAATTTGTGTATCTCCAACTTTACCTTGTAGATATACTGTTTTGTATAATGATTCACTTATATCATATTCTACATCACCAAAAGAGTTATCATTTTCATCTTCAACTTTATTTGTAGCATCCCAAGTAATTGTACTAAGTGCCGTACCAACTAAAAACGAGAAGTTCTTTTCATCTTCAAAACCAATAATATGTTCTGGTTTTACACCAACTATTTTATTTAAAGCAGTATCATTTGGTATTGAAGTAAATACATTAGTTCTGTCAGAACTATTTTTTGCACTAATTACAATATTTTTTTGATCTACAAATATTTCTGGATCAAAACCAATATTTTTATTCTCAGAATTATATAACCAACCATGTAAATTTTCATTTGAATCAAAATTTACTCTACCTGCTACTAAACCTTTATTGTAACTATTTACATACTTATAAATTGAATAAACTATCTCACTGTCATTGTTTGGATATGATGACAATATACCTAATCTATCACCTTTTTTTGCAACTTTTAAATCTGTATCTTTCCATTTTTTAGTATTAGATAGATAAATTTTATCTTTATTTGTAACAGCAATAACCGATAAGTTACCATTTAGATTATTAGTGATTTTTGCATGAGTTAACTCTTCATTTGAAGATAATATTTCTCTATTATTAAGATATAAACCTTTATTAGTAACATCTAAAATATTTCTATTTACTGTAATTTTTCTAGATAAAGAGTTTGAAGCAGTAGCTGGCTTATCGTACCTTTTACCATTTTGATCTACAAAATAATAATCTGTATAATACTTTTTACCTCTTTTATAAGAGTGAGAATAATATAGATAAGCTTTATTTTTATATCTACCATTTGCAATAGTACCTACACTATCTTTTCTTCCATAACTTGCCAATACTTTACCGTTTCCATTTTCAATAACTGGCCAACAATAAGCATTCTTACCCTTGGTACATCTTGAAGAACTTCTAACGTCTGGTGCACCTTGTGTATTAAAATAACCATATAGTGACTTACCACCTTGTTGAAACTCTGAAAACTGATATTCACCATCAACTGCATTTGCTTGAGTACCAATAGCTACACACAAAGACAATGATAATAAAACTTTTTTTACATTCATTTAATTCTCCTAAATTTTTTAAAATAATAACGAACTTGTTATTAATTTAATTCAATTTTTCTGTAATTATTAAACTAAATATAAAATTTATCATATTGTAATTTTATTGTAATTTTAAATTGGATTAACTCTTTATATTTCACATTTTATACTATGTGTTGAGCATTTTGTATAGATATCATTCACCTCTTTTGTAAACTCATTATTTATATCAAACATAATTAATGGAGCTAACACTTTTAACTTTGTTTTTGAATTTGCTCTTGCATATATCATAACCAAACTAGCTTCTTTTGTTGGTTTTGGATGTAGAAACTGCATCTGTTCAATATTTAATTTTGCATCATTTAAAGCTATAAAAAGTTTATTGATTTGTTTTACATCATAACAAAATATAAATTTACCACTTGGTTTTAGTAGGTTTGCTGATTTTTTTATAAAATCATCTAATGGCATTGTGTCATTGTATCTAGCAATTTTTATATTTTCATTTTCACTTTTTATCACATCTGTATTGTAAAATGGTGGATTTGATACAATAAAATCAAACTTTTTATCAAAATATGAAGTTATTAGACCACCTTTTATTAGCTGACTTTTTATACCGTTTATTTCACTATTTTTTTTAGATAAAAACTGAAAAATAGGTTGTATTTCACATTGGTGTAGATTTAGCTTTATATAATCTCTTGCTATTAAAAGTCCAAGTACCCCACTTCCACTTCCAATATCCAAAATATCACCTTTTATATTTTTATATTGCGCTTGTGTAAGATTAAAAAAATTGTATAAAAAATGGGTATCGCTATTGTAGCAATACCCATTTAGTGGTTGATATAATACCATATAGATTAGTGAAGATCAGCGTTTAATTTAACTTCTCTTGTACTTCTAAATACTCTATATTGACCTGTTTGAGAATCTTGTCTAAAATGGATACCATTTAATCCTTGAAGATCACTAGCTTTTACTACATTTGAAAGTTTTGATTCAGGATTAACTTCAGCTATTTTTGCAATCTCTTCATCGGTAATAGTCACTTTAGTTCCTGCAAAAATAGATAAACCACCATCAACAATACATCCATCACCTAATGGTATACCTGTAGTTGAATTTGCTCCAAGTAGTGTATTCTCACCAATAGAGATTGGGTTTCCGTCAGTTCCACTTAATACACCAAGAATACTAGCTCCTCCACCAACATCAGATCCAGCACCTACAATAGCAGAAGAAGATATTCTACCCTCAACCATAACAGGTCCCAGTGTTCCTGCATTAAAGTTAATATAAGAAGCACCTGGCATAACAGTAGTACCAGCTGCTAGTTGAGCACCAAATCTAACTTTACTTGTATCAAGTATTCTTGTGTTATCAGCTGGTATTATATGTCCTAAAAATCTTGGGAATTTATCTACCATATCAATAGCTGGATATTTTCCAGATAATTTTAATGACAATTCATTTGCTCTTAACCAATCTAACTCAATAGGCATATTTCCAGACCATGCAACATTATGTAATAATCCAAATGCACCATTTAAGTTTATCTTTCTTAACTCTGCTTTATTAGTAGAAAGTGCATATAGTTTCAAATAAGCAGATTCAACTGAAGCTGGACTTGTATCTTCAAATATAAATACAACTTTAAAATCATCAGCAGTTAAACCTAACTCTCTTGGAAGTGTTGAAAGTGTTGAGATAAGTTGTACGTTTTTATGTTCATCACCTTTTGCTTCAGGGATATATGGTCTAAAAGCTTCGATACAATTTGTTAAAAAATCATCAGAAATATCTAAAACTAATTCACTTTTTGAAGTATCTATCTCTACACCTGCAGATTTAAATGCATCCATAAAAATAGCAGCACTACCAAAGTTTTCATTCCAGTTAACTACTGGGTATGTAGCTTGTAGTATTTTATCTGCATTTAATTGACCTCTATCAACTCTTGCTATTCCAAATCCAATTGGATTTTTGTACCAGCTTTGAGCTTGTATATCAGTAACTTTTGCTTTAAATTCGTCTTTTGTAAATATCATATTTTATCCCTATTTATTTTTTTGTGATTATATCAAAATCCAACTTAATGAATTTTTGTATCTTTTAATAATATTGTAGATAAAATGTACAATACCAAATAAAGAGTACTAATGAAATTAATTAAACTAATAACAATCACTACAATCATAACAACCGCCCTATTTTCAAAACAACTAGAAAATATTTCACTACAATTATTATGGAAGCACCAATTTGAATTTGCTGGATTTTATATTGCAAAAGAGAAAGGTTTCTATGAAGATTCTGGACTTAATTTAGAGATAAAAGAGTTTGAATTTGGTAAAAATATAACAAATGATGTGGAAAATGAGATAAGTACTTTTGGTATAGGTTATCCAAATATTATTTTAGATAAATCAAATGGCTCAAATATAGTGCTTTTAAATGCTATTTTTCAATCTTCTCCACATGTTTTAATTAGTTTAAAATCATCAGGTATAAATAGTATTGAAGATTTTAAACAAAAAAATATAATGATTGAAAATGATGTTATAAAAACAGCACCAATACTTAGTATGCTTTACTCTAAAAATATTAAAATAGAAGATATGAATAGAGTGAATCCCTCTTTTAATATTGGCAACTTAGTAAGTGGAAAAGTTGATATCACAACCTCTTATTTATCAAATGAGATATACAAATTAGATAAGAGTAATATAAAATATAATATTTTTAATCCAAAAGATTATGGTTTTGATTTCTATAATGATATTTTATTTACATCATATAATATAGCTAAAAATAATCCAGTAATGGTAAAACAATTTCAAAATGCAACTTTAAAGGGATGGGAGTATGCTTTTAATAATATAGATGAAACAATAGATATAATTCTCAAAATAAAACAAAAGAAGCATTATTATATGAAGCACATACTTTAAAAAAACTTGCCTATTTAAATAATAAAAGTTTTGGAGACATAGACAAAATAAAACTACAAAGAATATATGAC
>JAYEMI010000014.1:13754-16164 GCA_034718015.1 Campylobacterota bacterium
ATATAATTCTCAAAATAAAACAAAAGAAGCATTATTATATGAAGCACATACTTTAAAAAAACTTGCCTATTTAAATAATAAAAGTTTTGGAGACATAGACAAAATAAAACTACAAAGAATATATGACATTTACAACTTAATGGGTCTTACCTCTAGTAATATTGATTTTGATAATTTTATTTTTGATTACAATGAGATATATTTAACAAAGAAAGAGAAAGATTTTATTAAAAACACCAAGATACAAGCTTCAGTATCAAAAAACTGGAGACCATTTATATTTATAAATGAAAATGATAGGCCGTCTGGTGTATCCCTTGATTATTGGGAGTTAATAACTAAAAAAGTTGGATTAGAGACTAGCTATAACTTTTTTGATACATTTTCAAATCAACTAAAAAGTATAAAAAACAAAACAAATGATGTGATATTTAGTACAGGTAAAACATCTAATAGAGAAGATTATTCCATTTTTTCAAAAGAGTATATTAAATTTCCTTTATCAATAGCTACATTAAAAGATGAAGACTTTATTGAAGATGGATCATTTTTATTAGGTAAGGTGATCGCTGTAGGTAATAATTTCACAGCACATAAAATGTTAAAAGATGCCTATCCAAATATGAACTTTTTACTCGTTGATAGTATTAAAGAGGGATTAGAATTAGTAGATAAAAAAGTGGCCTATGCATATGTGGATATAAAACCTACTCTTGTATATAATATAAATAAAGAGGATTTTAAAAATATAAAAGTTACTGGAAATACTGGTCTAGAGTTTGCTTTAAGAGTGATGATAAGAGATGACTATCCTCTTCTTAAATCTATTTTAGATAAGTCAATAGATACAATCACAGATGAGGAGACTAATCATATTATACAAAAATTCAACAATATACATTTTGAGAAAAACTATGACTATACAAAAGTTTTGGAAATCCTAGTTTTAATTATGATTGTAGCTTTGTTTATTTTATATCGACAATTTCTATTAAGAAAAACCAATAATAAACTTCAAGAAACAGTTGATAAAAAAACAAAAGAGTTAAAGAAGCTAAACTCAAATTTAGAAAAAAGAATCAATGACGCAATTGCAGAAAACTCAAAAAAAGATACAATCCTATTCTCGCAATCAAAAATGGCAGCAATGGGTGAGATGATAGGAAATATTGCACATCAATGGAGACAACCATTAAGTGTGATAAGTACCACAGCAAGTGGAATTCAGCTAAAAATAGAATATGATATATTTAAAAAAGAGGATGCGATTAAAGAGTTAGATTCTCTTGTAGATGCTACACAATATTTATCACAAACAATTGATGATTTTCAAGATTTTTTAAAGCCAACTAAAAAAAGTGAACAGTTTAATATAAAAGATATTATATATAAACATGTAGATATGTTTGGTAAAAGCTTTATTAATAATAATATAGAGTTTGTCTTAAACTGCGAAGATACTTTTGTAGTTGGAAACCAAAATGAACTTCTTCAAGTAATAATCAATATTTTAAATAATTCAAAAGATATACTAAAAGATAAAAAGCAAGACAATAAGTATATATTTATTGATCTATATAATGAAAAAAACAATGCGATATTGAGTATAAAAGATAATGCAGGAGGGATACCTAAAGATATTTTACCTAAAATATTTGACCCTTATTTCACCACAAAACACAAAAGTAAAGGTACTGGAATAGGCTTATATATGAGCTACCAAATTATTGTAAATACATTTAAAGCAGAGATAACAGCTATAAATACTGATTATAAATATAATTCAACTAGTCAAAAAGGTGCTATCTTTACTATTAAGATTCCAAATAAATAATTAAAAAATCATTTTTTAATTATTAGCACCCATAGATGCAATCAATGCAGCTAACTCATCATCAGATACAGCATCATCATTAACATCACCTGATATATGCTTTGCACTTGAGGCAAATTTTCCATTTTCTGGATCAAGATTGTTTACTACTCTCTCAATTTTTTGTCTATTTGCATCTTGAGCTTGCATTGATTCTAAGGTTATGAATATATTATTTTTAATTCCATCTATATCATTTTTTAGATTTTTACTATACTCTAAATCATCTAACTTTTCAATAATTATATCAAGATGATTCATAACATCAATCGTCATTTTTTCAGACTCTTCAATAACTTCACAAAGCTGAGATACTACATCAAAATTTTCTACTACTGCTGACATATATTATTCCTTAAATTTTAATAGTTGTATTATAGTGTTTTTACACTTAAGCTATTTTATTTATTTATCCAAAACCATAAAAACTTGGAAAGATAACTATTGTTGTTAAAACTATAATTTGAATGATAATAAAAGGTATCACCCCTTTATATATATCGGTTGTTTTTACAGATTTTGCTACACCTTTTAGAT
>JAYEMI010000015.1:0-3366 GCA_034718015.1 Campylobacterota bacterium
TTCAGCTTTTAAGTAAAGATCTTCAAATATATCTACATCTTTTACTAAAACTCTAGATTTTTGTGTAATATGAAATATTATACAAAGATTCTCATCTTTATCTTTAGTATATGAGATATCAATCTTTTTTCTAGAACCTAGATTTTTTGGATTGATATATTTAAGGTCATTAGTTGGTAATTGTAAATTCATTAAACTATGTAAAAGTAGGGGACTTTACTTTACAGCTTCTTTTAGTTTAGCACCAACTTTAAATTTTGCTACAGTTGATTCAGCTATTTGTATCTTTGCACCTGTTGATGGGTTTACACCCTCTCTAGCAGCTCTTTTAGATGTACTAAATGTCCCAAAACCTATAAACTGAACATCCTCACCTTTTGCTAGTGAATTAGTTATAGTTTCAAGTGTAGCTTCTAGTGCTGCACCCATATCTTTTTTAGTTAATCCTGATTTTTCTGCTGCTACTGTTATAAAATCTGCTTTATTCATATTTTTATTCCTTGTTTTAAATTATGACAAGATTGTAGCATAAATTTTATTTAACAGCTCTATTACCACTTAATCTATATATATTTTGTATATCTTTGAAGCTATCTTTTGCCATTTGTGTATCAATTATAATTGTTGATTGTTCTTCAAATTCAAACTTTGTATATTTATCTTCTATGTTATCAAGTATGTGTACAAGATGTTTAAAGCTTTTTATCTTAGTACCATTTACACTTTTTAGTACACTTGCCCAGTTTGAGTATCCTTTGTTTACTTTGTGAGGAAAAACTGTTGAGAGCATAGAGATAGCCTCTTGATACTCTTCACTTTTCTTCTTTGAGTAGAGTTTTTTATTTATTCGTTCTGATTCATGTTTTGATAGTGTTCTTAAGTAGTTTTTTGTAATTGGTGCAAATACTAAACCACCATAGATGATATATTTTGGATCTTTTGCAAATTTATATTCTACAAGTTTTGGTATCTTTTTTATTGTAGTTTCCACTTCAATAACTTTTTTATCTCTTAATATATTTAAAGTTATTGTATCACCCAATTGTTTTGTATGATATATATGTAAAAATGATATTCTTCCATAGAGTGTAGATATAGTACCATTATTAGCTATTTGATTACCATCTATAGAGAGTATGATATCATTTAGTTTTAGTTTATCATTATATTTATCTACAGTTGATATTAGTATTCCATTACCATTTTTTAATCCATAAAACTCTTTTAAAGTATCATTTTCTATTGGACTAAAATATGAATGCTCTTTACTAAAACCATCTACTATACCATCTTTAATATCTTCTAAAAAAGTGTTAATAATAACTGTTGGAACTATATAAGCTATATTTTCAGCTTTTAACTTCTTCATCATTGCAATTCCAACTAGTTGATTGTTGTTATTTACAACTGCACCACCACTATTTCCACTATTTATAGCTGCATCGACTTGAATAGCTAACAGTTTCTCTGCACTATATACATAATACTGCTGCTCTATTCTTGATATTACACCTGTAGTTGTAGATACATTTTTACCACCAATAGGATAGCCTATGACTGTTACTTCATCTCTTACTTTTGCATTGGTTGAGAGTGTGAGTTGTTTTGTGTCATTAAAGAAATTAACATCTTCTACTTTTAATAAAGCCAAATCTGCCTGATGAGAGATATATTTTATTTTTGCTAAATATTTTTTAGGGTCATTCTCTTTTTTAACCTCTAATAGTTTAGCACCTGTTACAACATGTGCTGCTGTTAATATATGATTGTCAATTATAATTGCACCTGAACCTGTAAATTTAGCTATTTTACTTGTTTGCCAAGGGTATTTATAGTTTGGTGTAGAAGCCGTTGTAAATACTTTTACAATAGATTTTGTTGTATCATTTAGTGAAGATGAAAATGATACAGTTACGATTAAACTTAAGAGTAGGGTGATTTTTATTAAACTTTTCATTATTCTAAATACTCCTTTAGCTCATTTTCTATTTTTTGCTTTAAACTAAGTGGTGATATCACTTTTACATAAGGGATCCATCTTTTTATAAGCTCTTCAATTTCATACTCTTGAGTTACTTTATAGTTTACTATTAAAGTACCATCTTCTTTAGTTTCAACTATCTCTTGTGATTTTAGATAGTTTTTAGACTTAAAGAAAAAAGCTTTTGGTTTAGCTACTTCTAATTTTATATCTATTAGATGCTCTTTATAGTTAGGTTGATAAACAGGAAATGGTGTTTGTATATCTTTGATAAAGTTTTCTATCTCTAGATTTTTGTTATATGTTTTTGGTATATCTTCTATTGTTTTAATTTTTGAGATTCTATACATACTAAAACTATAATCTTCATGTTCAACTTCACAAGCTAAATAGAAGTTTTCATTGATAAATAGTATCTTATATGGTTTAACCTCTATTTTGGTAAGCTCTCCCATATTTGGATACTCTAATATGATACATTTTCTAGCTTTTATTCTACTCTCTAGGGTTTTAAATATTACACTATCTGATTTAGCATTTTCAAATGGTTTATTTTTAAACTCATAAATATTATCCATCTCTTTTATTTTTTTAGAGATAATCTTTTTATCATCAGCATCTAAATCAAAGTTATCAAACATATCACTACGACTTGCCATATTAAAAGTTTGTACCATCAAAGATAACACTTCTGGTTTCATAAAGTTTTCAAATGATTTATTAGTAACAGCTTTATAACAACCCTTTTCACCTTTACCACCTCTTATTAATTCAAATGATTCAGGGAAGTACTCTTTTAGAACTTTAAAGTCTCTACCTATAGTTCTTTCACTTTTACCATACCACATCTCATCTTGTTGGAGTGATTCTATACATACTTTTTGACCATTGTTAAATCTTTTTAAAAGCTCTAGTACTCTATCTGTTTGATTTGTTGCCATATATTTACCTCTTTAGTAATCTATTTTTTATAATACAGAAGTATATATTAAACTATAGACATATTTTGTCTATATAAAAAATTACTTGTTCTTTTGGTTCAATGCCTTATCTGACTTCTTAAAACAATATGTACCCATCTTCTCATTAGTAAATGTCATAATACAAAGTGAACCTGGATCAGTTAATGGGGTAAACTCATAAACTCTTACATTGTACCCTTCTGTTTCTATACTGTATTGAGCATCAGGTTTGATTGTTTTATTTTTCCAACTCATCACTTGTGACCATGTCATATCAGCTTGTAGATACACTATTGAGATTAAAATAGTTGCTATTATTTTCATACTTATTCCTTCGTTTTCTTTAGATTTTTATATTTAATTTTACCATGACAAAGTTATACCAAATCAAATTATAACTAGCACTTAAATAGTACAAGTTGT
>JAYEMI010000016.1:0-15752 GCA_034718015.1 Campylobacterota bacterium
AATTCTGCACTATATGTTGTTCTTTTTCTGCTCATTTTATCACCCTCTATTTTTATTGTTTAATTTTACTCTTTTGAGAATTAAACTTTAGAAAAAGTTGTTTGTTTTTCTTGGGGTATTATAGTTATAAATAGTTTTAACCATTTGTACAATAGTATTAACAGTTTGAGGAGATAAATATTTTATTTTTTCATGTTGAATTTTTTCTATATCTTCAAGTTTAATAGCTTTTATATCCATATCACCAAGTGTAGGTTTTAAATTATTGTTGTATTGACGAAGACCAGCTTCATGTGATTTATTATGAAGTTTTGCATAATTAAAATAATTCTTAGTAATCATATCAAAAGTTATCGTATCTTTTTCAACTCTTTTAGCTTTTATAGTTGTTGGAACTTCACCAAGTCTTATTTCATTCAAAATTTCATCTCTTTTAGATTTGCAATAATTTATCCTAATACCTTGTGAATATTTTCCAATAGTTACAAGTTTATCTTTATTGTTATCTCTATATCTTATTAAAAAAACTTTATCAACAACTTTTTTATTTTCATCAATAATTTCTTTATAAAATACACCATTTACCTTAGTTGGAATCCTCTTGTTTAGTGTCCGTAATCTCACTTTATAGTCCTTGTTTAGTCCACCCAATATTAGATAACTATAGAAATTCATAGATAAGTATAGATAACATTTTCTAAATATTATCTTACTCTAGCCCCATGAATAGGCATCTTTGGGCAACATTAGATAACTTTAGACAAGTATGGATATTTATATTGAATGAACAAGGCTATAACGGCGATTTACCGAGCTTTTACTATGTCAAGTTAGACATCTTAAAGACCGAATAAATCTTGCCAAATATCGCCATGTTCCTCACTTTAGGCGTTATGTTTTTATATAATATTAACTTTAAAGATGAAAGAAGCAAATTTATAACCCAATGATTTTAATAGTTCTATAGTGTTTTTTATTCTAATAGATGTTTATTTTGTTTTATATAATAATCAACTAAATATCTAATACTATACTCTATATTACCACTATCATAAAAATAAATCATCATTGTATTAAACTCTAATTTATCTTTTGCTTTTATATTTAGTATAGGATAACCATTACTTAATAACACACCATTCATTATAAGTCTTGATGTTCGTTTATTACCATCATAAAAAAACTGACACTTAGCTCCAAATAAAAAATATGTTATAGCTTTTATAATTGGGCTTAATATCTTCTCTATCTCTTTTATACCATTATCAAAAATTATATCAAGATTTGTAGCTTTTGGTGGTAAATACTCAGTTCCACCTATATTTACACCACTTTTCCTAAACTCCCCCCAACTCAAAGCCTCTTCAAAAGCTACTTTTTTATGAAGCTGTAAAAGTGTTGATTTATCTAAGTTAAATTTATGATTTTCTATCATCTTAAATAGTAAATCTACACTTCTATTTTGGTTTAATATTTGTTGTTCATCACTTAACTTATGTCCACCTATAGTTATACCATCTAAAAGTGTAGCAACCTCTGGATATGTCATAGCATTATCCTCTAAAGCTGAAGTATTATAAACAAAATCTACCTTATCTTTTTTTGCCATTGCAAAGGAAAACTTTTGATTTGCTTGAAATATATCTAGTTTTTTTATATCTATTTTATTTATAGTTTTACTATCTATTTGCATCTTATTCCTCCTTCTATTTTTTGTTGTTAAGGAGTATTAGTTTAATGGCAACTCTATATAAAATTCTATCATATTTTATGGTAGAACTTACACAACACCTTATATAACAGCTTTCTAACAAACATTTATTATTTTACATGTGTTAAACAAGAGCATTAATGGAACAATTACTAACGACTAAATTAAGCGACAAGGCGATATAAGTCAGTAAAAATATAATCTTTCATTTTAAATAACTTTATAAAATAAAAGCCTAAATAACCGCACTATAGCCTTGTTTGATTTCTACGATTTCTTATCTTTTTAGTGATGATGCTTTGTTTTTGGTGTATTTTTATATAATAAATATGCACCTATCATACTTACAATACCAATAATAGTTAATGTTATTCCAATACTACTCATTTTGTTGTTTCCCTTCTGCATAATTAATAAGTGCAATACCAATAAGATATGCACCTATCCAAAATATAACTCCACCTATTAAATCACTTTGATTACTTGTCAACCAAAATGATTTTAAGAATACAAGTGCGGTTACAATATTTGCAAAAGCTAGTAATGCTTCACCAGCTTTTTTTAAACCTTCCATTTGATTACCTAGTTTTAATATATAACTATTCTATCAAAACTTTTATTAATCTTTTATACATCGAACGGAAAGACCCTCTCTTTCATCCCCCTCAAAATATGTATTTGTATATGTATTTCCTGTTGTTCTATTGATAACAAAGATAGCAGGTGAATGTGGATTTTCTATAGATGTCGTCCAGTAGTATCCATGACTACTAGACCGAAATACATATAGCTATAAACACAACAATAATCCCAATTATTATTAAATATTTTTTATCATATTGAATCTCCCTAAAACCAATAATTCAGTGATATATTAATAGCAACTGCACTATAATCTAAAGTATTTGATATAGTATCACTATATCCTACATCATTTGTTCTTTTTGTAGTTTTATCAATTGATATACTATCCCAAACTCTAAAACCAATACTTAAATCAAAAGTTTTATTTATATAATAAATACTACCAATATCAAAATAGATATTTTTACCACTATATGAATTGTCATCATAATGCCAAGGTGTATCTTGATACATTATAGTTTCTTTTGTATTATCTATTTTAATAGTACCTGCACCAAATGCATATCAAAAAGTCACCGAATTACAGTGTGCTTAAAATTGTAACAGTTTTATTAAATTCCAAAATTTTGATTATCGTAACATCAACTTGTAATATTTTTATCAATAAAGTCATAGTTTTCTGCAAGGCTAGGTTTAGATTCTAAAGAATTATAGAAAAATTCTTCTGCCATATCTCCTTGATTATTACCCATATTTCCAAGCATTTTAGTAACTTTATCAAGTCTTCTATCTGATCTTTCTTGTGATGCATCCAATCTTAACCCCATTTGCTCTTGAAATGATTTTAATTCAAGTATTGCTTGTGCTAATTGTTCCTGTATTACCATAATATACTCTTTATATTTGTATATTATTTATTATATCTAAATTTTAGTGATATCGCCATCCTTTTAAAGTAATTATTCTTTTCTCATATAAACTATTCTATAAAGCATTGGTACATAGTACAGATTTAGAATAGTTGCCCACAATATACCAAATCCTAAAGCTACAGCCATTGGTTGTAAAATAAGTGATTGACCTGAAGCAAAAAATATAAGGGTACTAAGTCCTAAGATAGTTGTTAGTGATGTTAAGAGTATGGGTCTTAAACGAAGTAAAGCTAAAGTTTTTAGTTCATTTAGATTTTTTGCCTTTTGTATAAAATCCATCATAATAATTCCATCATTTACTATAACTCCTGCAAGTCCAACTATACCAATGAGTCCTGGCATTGTAAGGTTTAGACCCATTATTAAATGTCCCGCTAAAACTCCAAATATTGAAAGAGGAATAGTGCTTAAAATAATAAGAGATTTTACAATAGAGTCAAACATCCATACAAGTGAGATAAATATTAAAATAAGTGCAATAATAAATGCTTCACTCATCTCTTTTTGTATTTTTTCATTCTCTTTTTGTTCACCTTTTATGTCAATTTTTACTTTTGTTAAACTATCTAAAGTTTGTTGAAGTTGTTCAAACACCTCTTGACTTATTGTGTTATCTAATGATGCAGTAATAGTTGAGATAGCTTCACCATTTTCTTTAAAAATTTGGCTAAGTGAAGGTATATTATTAAACTCTACAATATCTTTTAATCTTACTAGTTGATTCGTATTTGGAATAGTTAGTTCAAAGTTTTCAAGTTTTGATTTTGTATCTTTATTTTTACTCATATAAACAATATCAACTATCCCTGTATCATCATACATTTTTGAAAAACTTGCTTTAAAATAATATGGTCTTAAACTATTAACAATACTTGATTCACTAAAACCTAAACTTTGACCATAAGTATTTACACTAAATTTTAGATCAATATTTCCTAAAAGTGTATCATCTGATATGTTTTTTACACCTTTGATTGATGATAGTTTGTTTTTTATTTTTTGTATTGATTCTTGTACATCATCATGAACTCCACCAAGAGATATCTCTATATCGTACTTAACAATACCAGCACCAGGTACATATACTTTTAACTCATCAAACTCTTTTGAAGACAATTCATCTTTTAACACCTCACTCATTAGTGCAGATATCTCATTTGCACTTTGTACTCTTGTCATATCTGTAGCATCATATTTTGGGCTTAAGTATGGATTGATATATTTATCAAAGAAATTTGAAGCTGCTCTTTCTTGAAGATTGACAAATATATGAAAATAAAACTCTTCATTTTGTGGTCGTTGTTTACCATCTAACTTCATCCCTACTACTGAACTTATTGAATCTATCTCTGTTCCTAGTTCAAAGTTGTTTAGGAGTTTTTTCTCTAGTTCATATACTTTTTTCTCTGTTTGTTTGATCGAATTACCAACACCAACTGATCCACTAATATAAACTTGTGTAGTATCAAACTCGGGCATAAATTCAAATTTAAGGATTTTGAATAAACTAAATGTTGAAAATATTATAAAACTTACTAAAGTAATTAGTGCTATATATTTCCATTTTAAAACAAAAGTTAAAATTTTATCATAAAGTCTTTTGTTAAATTCCCAAATTTTATCTGACTTTTTACCATCTTGATTCGCTTTAAATGTATGTTTTGCGTGTAAAGGTAAAAAGAAAAATGCTTCAAGAAGTGAACTAAGTAGTAAAATTGATATCATAATAGGAAGTATTCTCATAAATACTCCAGTTTCTCCACTCATTAAAAGTATTGGCAAAAAGGCAAGTATAGTTGTAGCAGTTGCTGTTAAAACTGCTGGATACATCTCAACTGCTCCATCAAGTGCTGCAGACATTTTGTCTTTTCCCATCTCAAGATGTCTGTAGATATTTTCTCCAACAACAATTGCTTCATCTACTAGCATTCCAAGAGCAAGTAAAGCCCCTAGAAGTGAAAGCATATTTAAACTATAACCAAGTTGTTCTGCACCAATTAAACCTATCATAAAACTTGTAGGAATTCCAATAGCTACAACAAAAGCAATTCTGATATTTATAAATAAAAATAGAGCAATTGAAAGTAGGATAACACCAAAAACTATATTTGAAACTACAGTGTTAAGTCTGTTTTTTATCCAAACAGATGTGTCGGTATAAGTATCAAATGTGATATCTTTATAGTTATTTTTTTCATCTTTTAGTATCTGTTTTATCTGTTTAACTAAAGCTATACTATCACCATCTGAGCCTTTATTTATACCAATTGAAATATTTGGTTTTCCATTGAAATGTGAGATATTATTTACATCTGCTAAAGTATATTTAATAGTTGCTATATCTTTTAGATATATTTTAATATCTCCTATTTTAAGTATCATATTTTCTATTTTTTTCAAATCTTTTTCACCATTTTGGCTACTTAAATAATAGTGTTTTGTTTTATCTTTAATAATCCCTGCTGGAAATATAGAACTTGTTTGTGTGATAGTTTGAATAACTAAGTCTTTATTTAAACCTAAGGCATCTATTTTTGCTTCATCAAATGTAAGAAGTAGCTCTTTATTGCTATCTCCCCATATAGTTATGTTGCTTAGATCACCTAGAGTATTTATTTTAGCTTTTATCTCATCAGCAATATCAAGGAGTTGATTTGTTGTTTTATCACCATATATTGCAACAGTGATTAAAGGAAAAGCATTTACAACTTCTTTAACGGTTGGTTCATCCATATCACTAGGTAGATTTGATTTTGTTTTTGTAACGATATCTTTTACATCATCAATTATATCAGTCGTTTTATATCCACTTTTAAGATCAACTCTGATACTAAAATATCCTGTTTTAATAACTGTAGATATTTTATCTGCTTCACTCATATTTGCTAGTTCATCTTCTATCTTTTCAACAGCCATCAGATCAAGCATATCACTACTAGCACCATTATAAGAGCCTGTAATAGTTACAGCATCTAAGGAGGAGGGTGGAAATATCTCTTTGGGAATTTTAAAATATGAAAATATAGATAGTATAAATATAAAAAGCAGCAACATATAGTTTAGAATTGGTTTTTCTAAACCAAATTTTATTATTGACTTTATCATATATCTACCTTTTTTTTGCTTTTAAATATGCCCTTTTTGTTGCAGGATAACCCTCTATGGTTTTTGTAGAATCATTTGGGTCTCTAAAATCATCTATACTCATACCAAATGTCCAAGGTGTTACTCTTTGTTCTTTATCATCAGTTGTAGTTATCTCTATTAGTTCTATATCTTTAAATCCTGCTCTGTGAAGCCAGTTTTTAAAGCAATTAACAGTTGGGATAAAATAGATATTAGGAATCATTGCATATCTCTCTTTTGGACAAAGTGCTACCTCTTCCTCTCCATCTATCATAAAGCTATCTACTATTATCTCTCCATTCTTATTTAAAGCACGAGCAAGAGATTTTAAGGATGCAATGGGGTCACTTCTATGATATAAAACTCCTAGCATAAAAATAAAATCAAACTTATGCTCATAAAATTCAAGATGCTCAACCCCTAATAGCTCATAGTTTATATCACTTTTTACAAAATGATTTACAATGTCAAATTGTGTTTTAAATATAGCAGATGGATCAAAACCAACTACTCTTTTTGGTTTATCCTCAAGCATTCTAAACATATAGTATCCATTATTACATCCAACATCAGCAACAATTTTGTTTTCAAGATTAAAGTGTGGTTTTAAAAGGTTGTATTTTAGATTTGATTGCCATTCACTATCTATTTGTAGTCCAGCAAGAGAAAATGGACCTTTTCTCCAAGGTATTAAAGCTTTTAGATTCTTTTCTAACTCTTTTAGTTCTTCTAGATCTAAACAATCTTCATCACCAACTTGAATCCAATCATCTAATTTAAGATTCATATTTGTAGTATCTATCTTTTGAATATTTTTTAAAGCTTCTCTCATTGGCTTTATGTTTTTCCACTCAAGCCATTTTTTTCTCTCTATTCTAATATTTTTTAGATTTTCCATTTAGATAAATCCTTTTTAAAATAACTCAATTTCAACCTTATCTTCCCATCTAATAGCCTTGTTTCTACCAGATGATTTTGCTTCATATAAAGCTATATCAGCATTTTTCATAACTGTTTCAAAGTTTCTAGAATCTTGTGGAAACATAGATAAACCAATACTTACAGTTTTTTTTAGTTTATTTCCAGCATATACACTTATCTCATTTTCACTTACTTTTGTTTTTATTTTATTTGCTACTTCTAAAGCTTTTTGTTCATCTGTAACTCCTACAAGAAGTACTACAAATTCCTCTCCACCATATCTTACGACAATATCAGAGTCTCTTACATTCTCACCTAAAATTCTACTAAGCTCTTTTAAAACTAAATCACCAACATCATGACCATATTCATCATTTACAGCTTTAAAATGATCCATATCAAGCATTAATACACCTAAGTTTATATTTTCTCTTAAAGCATGTGGTACAAGTTTTTCAATATGCTCATCTAAAAATTTTCTATTGTATAGACCTGTTAATCCATCTTTATATGCAGATGCTTTTAACTCCTCTAATAAAAGTTTTACAATAAGTGATGGAGCAGATTCTAAAAAGTAGTTTCTAATAAGTGATATCTCATCTTTTAGTCTTGATAATTCATCTTTTGTATCAAGTGTAAAATTAATTACAAGTTTTACATTATCCCCTATATCTATAAAAGTACAATAGTAGTGTTTTTGATCATTATTAAAAACTGTACACACCTTATGATCTTTAAGACTTGTTACATCATTTGTGCTTCTAATTACTCTGCATAGTTCAGGTGAGTTGGTTAGCTCTTTTGAACAATAGTCACAATTTCCTTGTTTATATACAACTATATTTTTATTAGTTTCGTAGTTTTGCTCCATAAAGATAAATTTATGAAAATCAAATTTATTTTGTAATATTTGGGATAGTCTTTCATATATCTCATCTTTTGTACTATCAATCTCAATCTCTTTTTTGAACTGATAAATATCTGATAAATTCCCAATAACTCTTTGTGAGTTTATAAGTGGATTTTGAGAATGATATGGGTTGTCTCCTACAAATATATTTAGCTTTTTATCAATATCTGAAAAAGTAGTACTTAAACCATTTACTAGAATATTGTATTCTCGTATAAGATTATCTGATTCTTTAGATATTCCATCTTTTTTAATCATATTTGTAAATGTTCCATTTGAAATATTTTTTACTTTTCCACTTAATTCATCTATTGTTTCAAGATGTGGTTTCAATATTCTACTCGCAAAAAATATTACAAGTATCGTTGCAATAGCAGTAAATACCATTATTAAAAAAGCCATAAATAAGCCTGAATTTTTCATCTCAGTAATATCAAGTATTATACTAATAGCACCAAGAGTCTCACCATATTTTACATCATGACACTCCATACAGTTTGCTGTTTTATTTTGAATAGCTTTATAGGGTATCGTAACTCTAATAGTGGACTTACTAAATGATTCATCAAGAGTATATGCTATTTTTGAGTTTTTTAAAACCTGTTTGTCTATATCATCTTGTGGTTGTTCATTTGGTTTTGCAGGACCATATTGTTTAATAACATTTTCACCTCTTATTATCCAAAGTTGTTTTACATTTTCCAAATTTGAGATTGAGTTTAAAAACACACCTCTTTGATCCATATTTCCATTTATCATATGTGAAGTTAATCCACTTTTAACAACTTCTGATATTGATTGTGCTTTGTCCATTGCTGTTTGTATACCATATTTTCTAAAATTATATGATTCAAAAATAGCAAGTGTTATTCCAACTATTATCATAATTAGAATGAGTTTTGATAATACTTTTTGTTTCATTATTATCCTTGTTTTTAGTAGTTAATTATATTAAAAAAAATCAATTGTACTCTCTTGTTTAGGCTCAAACCTAAGTATAGTATCTCTTCCATTATCTCTAGCATCACTTAGTGCTATCTCTGCATTTTTAACTACATTGTTTATATCTGTATCATCTAAAGGAAACATAGATACACCAATACAAACAGTTTTTTTAAATTTATCGTTATTGAGAGTTTTAAGATAAACTTCAGATAGTTTTTTTCTAATTTTTTCTGCAATTTCTATAGTTTTTAGTTCACTCTCTATATTTACTAATAAAACTAAAAATTCTCCACCACTAAATCTAACAGTTACATCTGACGTTCTTACGATATCTTTTATAGTGTTTGCATAAAGAATTAAAAATTGATCCCCAAATATATCTCCATGTTCATCATTTACTGCTCTAAATCTATCAATATTGATTAGTAAAACACCTATATTCATCTTTTCTCTTAAAGCTAATGGTATTAAAATACTCATCTCCTGATTAAATGATAATCTATTTTTCAGTTTAGTTAAGGGATCTACAAAAGTAGATTCTTGAAGGTCATTTAAGATAAATTGAATATAAAGAAGATGAACAATTTCATTAAAATAACTGTTTAGTGTAAGCTCTTGAAAGCTTGTAAGCTCTTTATCTTCGATAAATATTATTATTATTGTATCTTTTGAGACTTTACTAATATAATTATATGTAAAAGAGTCATTATTTCCTAGTTGAAACAATACTCTCTCTACATTGTTTGTTAACTGTACAATTTTAAGGTTGTTGATTTTAAATTCTGATTTTAGTTCATATGCAATTTTATTGTAAATTGAATCTGTACATAAATCATCTTCTATTATATGCTTGAAACTGTTTATTTTAGATAGAGTGTGAATTATTTTTTTAACTTCATTAATATGTATTGAATCAACTATATTATCAAGTCTATCTATTAAAGTATCAGTATTACTAAGCATGCATAACCTTTATTTATATATAATTCAACCAGTTTTTTAAAGAACTTTTTTCTTGTTTTAAAGTTGTACTAGCTCCATGACCTGGATATATTTTAAAATCTTTTGTCCATTTAAGAATTTTATTTATACTTTTTTTCATATCATTAGGATTTGAATATGGGAAATCAACTCTACCTATAGAGTTTTGAAAAATAAAATCACCACTAAACAAACAATCCTCAATAGCTATAGCACTACAGCCAGGGGTATGACCAGCAAAATGATGAAAAGATATTTTAACTCCATCAATATTATACTGCATATCTCCAGTTACTTGAATATCTGCTTTACTGCTAGGAGTTCCTTGTGAAAAAGGATCATTCTCAAGCATAAAACAATCACCCTTAGGGCAATAAATAGGGATATTTAATTTTTCTTTTAACTCTTTGTTGCTCCAAACATGATCAAAGTGTCCATGAGTATTTAAAATAGCAATAGGGTTTTTTGTATTTTTAAGTACCCAAGATGTTGCATCAACTCCTGGGTCTATTATAAAGTCTTTACCATCAACAGTAGCAATATAACAGTTTGTTTGATATGGTCCCATTGGCGCTGATTTTATTTTCATCTATTTAAACCAACCCTTTACAGTATCAAATAATCCACTAAAAGTCTCTTCATGAGGTTTTGATTCTATCCCAAAACTTTGTTGTAGTTTTTCTAAAAGCTCTTTTTGTTCACTATTTAGATTTTCAGGATATTGTATTTTTATCTGAACTATAAAGTCACCTTTTCCATATCCATTGACACTTTTTACACCTTCGCCCCTAAAAGTAAATTGTTGTTTATCTCTGGCATTAGAAGGGATTTTAACCTCTAATTCACCTGTTAAAGATGGTACTTTAATGGTTTCACCTAATGCAATTTGTGTAAAAAATAGTGGTACTTCAAGGTAGATATCATCGTCATTTCTAACAAAGTGTTTATCCTCGTTAACATTAATTAAAATATAAAGGTCTCCCCTTGAACCATCTGGAGCAATATTACCTTTTCCTCCAACTCTTATTCTATTTCCTGTATTAACACCTTCAGGGATATCTACTTTAAAATTATCTTTTACTTCACTGTATCCTAAACCTGAACAATCTGGACATTTTGTTGAAACAGCTTGCCCTGAACCATTACAGTGTGGACAAGTTTGAGCAAATGTCATAAAACCTTGTTTCATGTGTACTTGACCTTGACCATTACAAGTACTACAGCTACTTAGTTTTCCACCTTTAGCCCCAGTTCCTTTACACGATTTACATGCAGTTTTATACTTGAAACTTATATCTTTTTTACATCCAAATACAGCTTCATTAAACTCTAGATTTACTCTTATTTCTGTGTCTAGATTGTAGTTGTATGTTTTTCGTTGTCTTTGTGAACCTCTACCACCGAAGCCTCCGCCACCAAACATCTCTTCAAAAATAGAACCAAGATCATCAAAACCTCCACCTCTTGAGAAGCCTCCGCCTTGTCCATGACCCTCTAAACCTTGCTTTCCATATCTATCATAAATAGATCTTTTTTCATCATCGCTTAATACTTGGTAAGCTTCATTTACACTTTTAAAATTCTCTTCTGCTTCTTTATCATCTGGGTTTTTATCTGGATGATATTTCATAGCCATTTTTCTATATGCTTTTTTTAATACGCTCTTATCGGCACTTTTATCTACTTCTAATATTTCATAATAACAAAGATCAGTCAAACTATATTTCCTTTTGATTTGTATAATATTTAAGTGGCTATTTTATCTAATTTTTGCTATAATGAAACTTATGAATAAAGGCTTAGAAAAATTTTACGATTTAGTTGAATCATTTGAGATGTTACCAACTATTGGGAAGAAATCAGCAATAAGATTAGCATATCATATTGTTACAGAAAATAGCTATATAGGGATGAAATTAGCCCATAGTATAGAGACTGCATTACATGGAATAAGAAAGTGTATTAGTTGTCATTCAATGAGTGAAAATGAGATATGTGAGATATGTATAGATGATGATAGAGATGAAGATGTGTTATGTATAGTACAAAGTGCAAAAGATATATTTATAATAGAGGATTCAAAACAGTTCAGTGGTAAGTATTTTGTGATTGAGACTTTGGATGATGATTTGATTAAAGAGTTGTTTCAAAAAGTCAAAGACAAAAGCATTAAAAATATTTTATTTGCTATCACACCTAGTTTGGCAAATGATGCATTTATATTGTATATTGAAGATAGATTAAAAGTTTTTGATATAGAGTTTACTAAGATAGCTCAAGGAGTACCAACTGGAGTTAGTTTGGAAAATGTTGATATCCTATCATTATCAAAAGCTATACATGGTCAAATCAAAATATAAAGATATATAAATATCTTAGTTTATAAATCTTTTTTTAGTTTTATAATAACCTTCAAATCTATTAATTGTTTTATTTTTTTCTATCTCTTCCAAAGGTTTTGGAAGAGATTTTGTTTTTTTATCTGCTTTAATAGTTATTTTTGAATTTTTTGTTTTGTTTTGTTTCATATTATTTTGAATCTACAAATTTTTTAATTCTTGAAATTCCATCTTTGATTATATCTTCACTTGTAGCAAATGATAATCTAAAATACCCCTCAAGACCAAAAGCAACACCAGGAACAACTGCAACACCAACATCTTCAAGAAGTTGTTTTGAGAATTCCATAGAATCATTTGATACATTTTTAATATTTACAAAAAGATAAAAAGCCCCATCAGGTTTAGCTACAGATAAACCATCTATTTCATTTATAAGATCACAAGCCAAACCTCTTCTTTTTTCAAACTGTATTCTCATAGTTTCTATATCTTCATCTGCACTACCATCTAAAGCAGTTATCGCTGCTGCTTGAGTTATTGAGTTTATATTTGATGTTGATTGTGATTGGAGCTTTTTCATAGCTTTTACTAAATCTTTATCTTTACTAGCTAAATAACCAAATCTCCAACCAGTCATAGCAACAGACTTACTAAGTCCATTAACAGTTATAGTCCTAGCAAACATATCATCACTCACACTAGCAACAGCAGTAAAGTCACTATTGTCATACACAAGCTTTTCATACATTTCATCACTAATAACAGTAATATTTGTACCTTTTAAAACTTCTGCAATTGCAATAAGCTCATCTTTTGTATAAACACTACCTGTTGGATTAGATGGTGTTGTAAGTACTAACATTTTTGATTTTGGAGTAATTGCACTTTTTAATTGTTCAGGAGTTATTTTAAATGAACTTATATCATCTGTGATAATCTCTACAACTGTACCTCCACTATATTTAACAAGTTCAGGGTATGTTACCCAATAGGGTGCAGGAATAATAACTTCATCACCCTCTTCAATACCAGCTTGGAAAATGTTAAATAAAGAGTGTTTAGCCCCAACACTTATAATAATTTCAGATGGATTATAAATAAGGTTGTTATCTCGTTTTAATTTAGCACATACAGCTTCTCTACAAGCTGGTGTACCTTCAACTGCAGTATATTTAGTATCATCATTTTCCATAGCTTTAATAGCTGCGTTTTTTATAACTTGTGGTGTACCAAAATCTGGTTCACCTGCACTAAAACTCAGTACATCTTTACCGCTCTCTTTTAATTCTCTTGAAAGTGTAGTGATAGCTATTGTTATAGATTCTGATAATCTATCCATTCTATTTGCAATTTTCATTATTTTATCCCTTTAAAAAATTTATAGGATTATACTTAAAAATCAATCAATATTTTATTAAGTTTTTATTTATTTTAAGATATTATCTCAAGTTGTGAAGGAAATTAATGAAGTATATTTATATTAGTTTAATAATATCGTACATATTTGTTGGTTGTGGGTACAAAACAGCCCCAATATATGTTGATGATTCAAAAAAAATTAAAGTGGAAAAATAATGATTTATGACTATTTAATTATTGGAGCTGGTATTGCTGGACTTAATGCTGCAAGAATGATTCCAAAAGATAAAAAAGTTTTAGTTATATGTAAACAATCACCTTGGGAGTGTAATACTTTTTGGGCTCAAGGAGGCGTTGTTCGTGCTAGAGATGAGGAGGATATCCCTTTTCATATACAAGATACACTTAATGCTGGTGTTAGTTTAAATGATACAAAAGCAGTAGAGCTTCTAAGTAAACATTCAATAGATGCAATAGATGATTTAATTGATGCAGGATTTATGTTTGATAAAAATCAAAAAGGTGAATTGGCTTTTACAAAAGAAGCTGCCCATAGTACAAGTAGAATATTGCATGCAGATGGTGATGCAACAGGTAGAATGATGCATATGTTTTTGCTTCAGCAATGCCCACATGAGGTTGTAACAGACTCAATTGTTATAGATTTACTTTATGAAAACGGCATTTGCTATGGAGCACATGTATTAAAGAAAAACAAAGATAAAGTATATTTTGCTCACAATACAATAATAGCTTCAGGTGGAGTTGGTTCAATATACAGATATCATACAAACTCAACTACTATAGCAGGAGATATACAAGGTATTTGTGTAGAAAAAGGTATATCATTAAAAGATATGGAGATGATGCAGTTTCATCCTACAGTTTTTGTAGATAGTCCAAATGCTAGAAAACAATTGCTAACAGAAGCTTTAAGAGGTGAGGGTGCTACTATTGAGGATGAAGAGGGGTATGCTTTCTTAAAAGATTATCATGAAGATAAGGAGTTAGCCCCAAGAGATGTAGTTAGTCGTGCAATATTTGACTATGCTAAAAAAACTGGCTCTAAGATATATCTATCATTTAAAAACTTTGATAAAACTTTTTTTAAAAAAAGATTTCCTAATATTTATAAGGATTTAAAAGAGATTGGCTTTGATTTACCATTTGAAAGAGTTCCTATTAGTCCTGCTTTTCATTATAGTATGGGTGGAATTGATGTAGATTTAAACTCAAAAGTAAAAAATAGTAAAAATCTTTATGCTATAGGTGAAGTTGCTTGTACAGGTGTTCATGGTGCAAATAGACTTGCCTCTAACTCACTGTTAGAAGGTTTAGTATTTTCAAAATTAGCAATTGAGGATTCAGTAAAAGAAAACTATAAAATAGATGCTACTAAATGTAAAAATGAAAATGACTATCCACACTTTGTTTTGCAAAAATCTACAGATAAAGCAATTAAAAATGCTTTAAGAAATCTTATGTGGACAAATGTAGGTATAGTAAGAAAAAGACAAGAATTAATAGATGCCTTAGAGGAGGTTGAGTCTTATTTAAAAGAGGATGTAGGAAGACTACTATTCTTAAGATTACTTACGGCAAAATCAATTATTAAAAGCGCTATAAATAGAAAAAAATCTATTGGTGCACACTATATAAAAGAGAAATGAGTCTTAATAAAAAATTTTGGGGTCTAAATCATCAAATTATGAATGGTAACTAAAATCCATACAAAGAATATTCAACTTATGTTTTTAGGCACCTACATTTTTCATTAAGCTATAACTGTAATATGTAGATTAAAACTCTAAAATTTTTAGAGTTTTAAAAATATGTTAAAGCGTATTTATTATAGATAATACAAGTACAGTGATGTTGATAATATTAATGCTACCCACATAACCATACCACCTATAGAACGAAAATTTGATAAAAAGCCA
>JAYEMI010000017.1:0-3312 GCA_034718015.1 Campylobacterota bacterium
GTGGAGCAGCTGGAATTGAAAACTTAAAAGTTTGTTCAGATTTCAGAAACAAAGATTTCGCTAACGCTTATGGTGTATTATTAGCTGATGGTCCTTTAGCAGGAATTACAGCAAGAGTTATCTTTGTAATTGGTAAAGACGGAAAAGTTGCATACAAGCAAGTTGTTCCAGAAATTACAACAGAGCCTAACTATGAAGAAGCTTTAGAAGCAGCAAAAGCAGCTTGTTAATCAATTAGATTAATTAAAAAGTTAAAAAAAGGGTCACTTTTTAAAGTGACCCTTTTTTAATTTCCATTTTAATCCTATATAGACATAAACTATTATATAATAAAAATTAATTTAAAAATATAAAATATTGGAATAACTATTTAGATGGATAATAAAAAATTAGAACAACTAGGCTTATCATTTGATGATCTTTTTTACCAAAGATGTGATAAGTTTGTAGCACTTTTACAACAGTGGGGTGCAGTGCATAACTTAACAGCTTCTTTAAAAAAAGAGCAAATAGAAGAAAATATACTCGATAGTATCTATCCTATAAAATTTCTAAATGATTTTGGATCTTTAGCAGATATTGGTACAGGTGCTGGATATCCTGGAATGCTACTTGCTATTGCAAAACCAAACAAAAGAGTTGTTCTTGTAGAGCCTCGCGCAAAAAGAGTTGCTTTTTTAAATTTTGTTAAAAGTGCATTAAAACTTGAAAATGTTGAAGTGATGCAAAATCGAGCAGAAAATTTATCTCCGCAACATTTTGATATCATCACAAGTCGAGCTGTATCGAACACTTCATTACTTCTAAGTTTAACAGAAAATATAAGTACAAATGACACTGAATACCTTTTTTACAAAGGAAGTTTGTGTGATCAAGAGATAGAAGATGCAAAAGTTAAAAACTATGAGATTATAAAATATGGTGAGCATAGAAATTATTTATATATGAAAAGAAAAGGTTTATTTGATGGTATTTAAAATGTTAGCAGTGATGGTAGTATTATTTTTGGTTTATTTAGTATTTTTTAAAAAAAGTAGAGAGTCTGAAATAAAAAAGAACGACAAGTATGACCAAATAACAGACACTATGGAAGCTTGTCCAACCTGTGGTACTTTTACATCAAAAGATGATGCAGTTTTGAGCAATGGAAAATATTACTGTAGCGAAGCTTGTCTTCCACACTAAGGTAACAAAATGATTATAATTGGTGATAAATATATACCTTATGAAACTATTGAACAAATAAATTCAATAGATGATATAAAATCAACCAAACCAAATTCAACTTTATTTTTTGATTTTAATAAAGAGATTATGCAGTATTGTATGATAAATGATATTTCATATGCAGTTTTAATCTCCTCTTTAAAAGAATCAATCTATGCAAACAATATGAATGCAAAATATATATTTTGTAGTGATAAGATTAGTCAAAATATACAAAAAATTGCAGAAAACTACCTATTTGATAGTAAGATTATTGCAACCATTAAAAGTGAAGATGAGATTGAAAAGTTTGCTATTGATGGTATTGATGGTGTAATCTATGATTCAATGTTAAAATAATATTTAGGATAAAGTAAGATGGATAAGTTATACGCACCTTGGAGAACAGAGTACATTGTAAACAATAGTAAAAAAATAACTGGATGTGTGTTTTGTCATATTGTAGAAAATCAAGATGACGAAGAGTTAGGTGTATTACATAGGGATGAAGATTTTTTTATAGTTATGAATAAATACCCATATAGCCCAGGTCACTTTATGATAATACCAAACCTTCATACTGCTAATTTAGAGGATTTAGATCCGTTAATATTTCAAAAAATGTCCCTCTATGCTCAAAAAGGTGTAAAACTTCTAAAAGATGTTTTAAATGCTCAAGGTGTGAATATTGGTATGAATCTTGGAAAAGCTGGTGGAGCTGGCATTGAGGAGCATATACATCTACATTTAGTTCCTAGATGGACGGGTGATACCAACTTTATTACTACTATTGGTAATACTAGAGTTTTTAGTAGTGACTTCAATAAAATATATAAAAAGTTAAAAGATGTCAGCCCAGATTATTTTAGACAATAACACTTTTACACTTATTCATAGAACAAATAAAAAGATAAAAAGAGTAAGTTTAGCACTTGAAAATAAAAATGAGATTATTGTAAAAACACCTTTAAAATTCAAATCTCACAAAATAAAAGAGATTGTTTTTGAGCATAAAGATTGGATATTAAGAGCTTTACATAAAGTACCTGCAAAAAATCATTTTGATTTTGTAACAGGTGGAGAGATACCATTTCTTGGTACAAATTATCCAATGATTTTAAAACAAAATGATGAGATTAAAAATGTCAAATTTAGTTTTGATTCTACACAATTTATAGTTGAATATAATAATATAAATAAAACATATGATGACTTTATAGATGGAATGAAAACATTTTATAAACACAATGCAATCAAAATAATTGATCCTATTTTTGATGAATGGACTTTTAAAACAAACCTTTTACCAAATAAAACTTCTTATAGATTTACAAAGACCAGATGGGGGAGCTGTAGCTTTGAGAATAATATCTCAATAAATTATAAACTTCTGCAATTTGATAAGAGATGTATTGAGTATGTAGTTTTGCATGAACTTTGCCATATTACACACAAAAATCACTCAAAAAAGTTTTGGGATTTAGTTAGTTTTTATATGCCAGAGTATAAAGATGTAGAGAAACAGTTAAAAAGTAAATTATTTTAACTCTAATTAATATTAACTTACGCATACCTTTTAATTAGCTAAATAAAAAATCTTATTGAAAATTATACCGTATATAATTGTGTCACTAGATTTTACAATAAATTAATTAGTTATAGTTAATTTTATTATCAATTTAGTAATAACGATTTATTAGGTTTTTCACTTCTTTTATGCTCAATCCTGTTTTTAATGCTATTGTTTCTGTATCTAATACATCTAATAAATTCTTAGCTATTTCTATATTTCTTTTTTTGATAGCAGTCTCCAAATCATTTTTTCTCTTTTCCTCAACTAAAACATCATCCATCTCTCTCATTAAAATTCTATCATAGTGTTCTAGTTCTTTTTTATTCCATGAAAATTTATTAGCTATTTCAAAGGCTTCTTTGAACTCTTTTATATCTTCATATTCATGAGGTATAAGGTCAAATGATGAAGCATTATTTATAAAATATATCCATTTGTCTATTGTAGAGTTTAAATCTTCTAGTTTAGTATTGAACTTTTTTAGTTCTATAAAAGTAAACTCAAAATCTTTTAGGTCTTGTGTTGTTGTTTCT
>JAYEMI010000018.1:0-3230 GCA_034718015.1 Campylobacterota bacterium
AAAACTAATAAGAATGATCCATTTTCTGAACTACCATAAATGGTAGTTCAATTTTTATAACTAATAAAAAGATATCTCATCTATCCAGATAGTTGACTTCTCATTTTTTGTATTTAGTTTCCCAACTAAGCCAAATCCTATTTTTTCTATATTATCTAAGTCAAGTACACCATCTCCACCAGGTTTATCTCTTGCATGTCCTTTTGCTATAATAAATTCATCAAAAGGTATTTCATATTTCCTCCAATCTTGATCTATACTTATTGGATTTAACCATTTATTATTATGACTATCATTAAAGTTTTGATCATGTAAAGTAACTGTAAGTGTTGTTGAACTTGTAGATTTTGCATATAGTTTAATCCCGTTAAAACCACTTATATCCCTCAACCTTTTGTTTAAGAATACAGCCATAGATTTGTCTTTTTTTAACAGATAATTAATCCTATATGAACTATTTGTATTATTAGCACCTGTTGTATTGTCAATTTTATATTTACTTTTAGAACCATTTTTGTTTATTAGTTTAGTTATCCAACCTTTATTAAAATTCATATCTTCAAAATCTTCAGTGAAATTTGAAGTGTCTTTTGATTGTTTTGGTCTAAATTGTTTTATACCTATTTTTTCATTGATTGCAGATATTATTATTCCTGTAGTAACATCTACAAGTCTAAGGTTTACATTCCAGCTATTCCTTCTTTTTGAAAATGTACCTGTTAGAATAATATCAGCAGAAACTAGTTTTCCAACTTTTGAAGCTGACTGCTCATCTAGCAATCCTGAGTCTGCTAATTTTTGCTCATTTAAAATGGTATCTAATTTTGATCTTTCAACCACTATATATTGACCACTTTGAACTAATTTTGTTATCATATCCTCTAAAGCAAACTTTTCAATGGTGCTGCTTTTCATACCAATTAGTGAAAAATCCATAACTGCTATGGTCTTTTTGGGGATATATATTTTAATATCTTGATCTTTTTGTAGTTTTGTATTGTTTATTGTAAATGTGATTTGTCTATCTCTAATATCTGATATATAAGCTTTCTCTTTTCCTATAAATGTATCCATACCAACTATAAATAAAGAACTTTTTATAACTTTATTTATTAGTTTGTCTTCATATGAATCACCTGTTACTATATCTTTTTCTTCAATCTCCACGATCACTTTATCACCAAAAGTCTCTAATACTTTAGCATCAATAAATGAAAAGCCATATACCTCTTTTGATTTTCCAAAAGGGGTTATTGGGTTCATATTACTATTACAGCCAGCAATTACAAGTGTGAATATACTAAAAAGTACAATATATACATATCTCATTTCAAATCCTTTTATATTAATTAACTTCCAAAACTACTTCTTGTACTTGATCCACTTTTCTTTCCACCAAAAAAACCACTTTTAGAATTTGATGTTGATTTTGAGTTGCTAGTGCCTGTTGATTTTGCTTTATTAAAACTATTTGCACTTTTTGAATATGTCGATGGTGACTTATAGCTTGTTCTTCTTTGAGATTGATAGTTGCTGTTGTTAAAAAGTTTATTCCCTATATAAGCCCCTATCATAGCTCCTGCTGCAGAAGCCAGAAGAGTTTCCCCTAGACTCATTCCTCCACCACTTACTTGTGCTTGATTAGGATTTGTAAGATTTGATGTACCGTTATCAATCTTTTTTGCTTCATCTGCTACTAATGCATCAACTTCCTCTTTTGATAAGATTCTTTCATTTTGACCCTCTCTTAAAACAATGGTTGTTTTACTGCTTGGATATTCATCTACTATTTGGTACCCACCTTGAGGAGTTTTTTCAACTATTACAAATGCACCTTGTTTTTGAGATGCATCTGTTATAGCTGTAGATTGACCATTTTGTCCATTGGCATTTTTATCTTCACAGCCTGTAAAACTTGAAATCAAAACTGCCCCAAGTCCACCAACTATTGCATAGTTTGAAACTTTTTTAATAAAATATTTTTTATTTCTCATTTTTATCCTTATGCTAGTAAGTTTGCAAGATTTTCCATTGGTCTTGCAATTACTGCTTTACCATCTTTTATTATAATTGGTCTTTCTACTAATTTTGGATGTTTTACTACTAAATTTATTATTTCATCTTGAGACAATGACTCATCTTTTATATTTAGCTCTTTATACTCTGCCTCTTTATGACGAAGCATATCTCTTACATCACTTACACCTAATAGTGATATAATCTCTTTTAAATCATCTGAGGTGAAGTCATTCTTAAGATATTCAAATACTTCAAACTCTTGTTTTGAATCTTCTAGTAAAGCTTTTGCTTCTCTACTTTTACTGCATCTATTGTTGTGCCATATTTTTATCATTTGTACCCTTATTATAGTATTTTCTTTATTTGGGATTATATCTAGTTTTTTATTATACAACTATTTGAAAGTTATCTCTTGATGCATATCAATGAAATATTTTTCTATATATACTATTATTCATTTTTAGAAATTTAAAAGGATTTATATATGAGTATGTTTTGTTATCAATGTGAGATGAGTACACCAAATGGTTGTGGAAGTACAGGTGCTGTTGTAGGTACATGTGGAAAAGATGAGAATCTTGCAAGATTGCAAGATACTATGATTTTTGGATTAAAAGGTTTAGCTGCATATAGAGAACACTTAAATGAACTATCACCAACGCAAACAAAAGCTGTTGATGATGTGATGAGTGAAACTCTATATTTTACACTTACAAATGTAAACTTCAACTTTGAAGACCACATAAAGCAACTCCTCAAAGTAGGGAGTGCTGGAGTTGAAGTGATGGATAAGTTATCAAATGCACACACAGATAAATTTGGTATCCCTACACCTGTAACTGTTTCTCAAAATCAAGTAGATGGTAAAGCTATACTTGTTAGTGGTCACAATTTAGAGATGTTTGAAGCTCTTTTGGAAGCTACAAAAGATAAAGATATAAATGTCTATACTCATTCTGAGATGCTACCAGCCCATGGTTATCCAGAACTTAAAAAATACCCACACCTAAAAGGAAATATAGGAAAAGCTTGGTTTGATCAAGTTGATTTAATGAAAACTTTTAAAGGTACTTTTGTAGTAAATACAAACTGTATTGTTCCACCTAAAAAGAATGCTGATTATATAGATAGAGTATTTACATATAAAATTGTTGGAATTGAAGGTGGTACACCAATAGTTGATAATAACTTTGATGAGTTGATTGAAAAAA
>JAYEMI010000019.1:0-15364 GCA_034718015.1 Campylobacterota bacterium
ACCCACTCTGTTTCATCTCTTAGCGTTATACACTGTTTGTTAAAAAAATATGCTTCTTTTTGAAGTCCACCACTATCTGTCATCACCAAACTACAATTATCTATTAGCCATACCATCTCAAGATATCCAACAGGATCAATTAATGTTAAATTTTGAATATTCAATTTTAAATTGTTTAAAATCTTTTTGGTTCTTGGATGAAGTGGCAATATCACTTGTTTTTCTTTTGCTATTTCATTTAGTGCTTCAAAAATATTTGTTACTCTTCTTTCGTCATCTGTGTTTTCAGCCCTATGGATAGTACAAAGAATATATTCATCTTTTATATAACAAGTTGGTTTTACTGCTAAGTTTTTATAGAACATTGCTCCATCTTGCATAACATCACCAGATTTTACTATTTTACAATCAATATTATTGTAGCCTTCATTTTCTAAGTTTTTTATAGCAGTATTAGTTGGACAAAATAGTATATTACTCACTCTATCTGTTAGTATTCTATTTACCTCTTCTGGCATTTTCATATTAAAACTTCGTAATCCTGCTTCTATATGGGCTAATTTTATGTGTAGTTTACTAGCTACGATTGCACCTGCAAGAGTAGAATTTGTATCTCCATATACAATAATCCAATCTGGCTTTTCTTTTAACGCAACTTCCTCTATTTTTTCTATCATCTGCCCTGTCATAGCACCATGAGACTTACCACCTATACCTAAGAAATAATCAGGCTTTGGTATCTGCATCTCTTCAAAAAATATATCTGACATATTTGCATCATAATGCTGTCCTGTATGAACTATAACTTCTTGAATCTCTTTATAATTTGATATCATACGACTAACTGAACCTGCTTTTATAAACTGTGGTCTTGCACCTAATATTGTAACTATTTTCATATTTAATTACATCCAATCTCTTCACAAAAAACTTTAAATATCTCTTTTTGTTTTATATTTTTTAGTGTTCCTAAATATTTAAAGAGTATTGATTTATGTAGTGTAAAGTTTTTAGGTACTACGACTAAAGAGTCTTTTTTTAGGAAACCATCTTGAAGATCATCATTAGATAGTGTTAATCTCTTATTTTTAAATTGAGTAGTTAGTTGCAAACATATACAATCATCACCTAAGAGTTTTATAACTAAAACTGGTCGTATTTTATACTCACTTAAATCAGTAAAATATATCCTTGCTAAATGTATCTCTCCTACCATTTAGAATAATCCTCACTATCATCTACAAAGCTTTTTGAGTCAAAACCTATTTTCCCGATATTTTCAAGCTCTTTTTTATGCCAAGTCATGTAGTCATAAGAGATTGATTTTTTCAATACTTCATACTCTTCAAAAGGTATCACAACAACATTCTCTTTCCCTTTTCTATGAATAATTACTTCATCATTATCTAAAAAAACAGCATCAAATATCGCTTTAAAATTATTTCTAGCTTCTGTCATACTTACTACTTGCATATTTTATCCTTACATTTTTTTGTACATTATATCATACATTATGGAAGTTTTGTATAAACCTCAAATAGTTTTTGTTCCTCTATTCTCCAATTATATTTCTCTATTACTGCTTTTTTACCATTTTGTCCCATAGATTCAGCTTCTTTTGGATGAATCATAATATACTCTATAGCTTCAGCTATCTCTTTTGTATTAAGTGGATTTACACATATTCCACAATTTGCATCAGTAACGATATCTTTCCATAGTTTTATATCAGATGAGATTACAGGAATACCTGCTGCCATATACTCAAACATCTTAACAGGAAGTGCATCTATATAATTTATAATTGGATGAAGTGTTACAAGTCCAGCTTTTGATACACTAAGTACCTCAGATATCTCATCACGATTTAAAAAGCCTAACTCATTTACTTTATCCCAGCTTTTATAACTTTTAACTTCAATCTCTACATCTTTTTCACTAAACTTTCCAGCTAAATTTAATCGCATACTGTCTATGTATTCTAGTGATTTAACTATCTCTTTAATTCCACGTATCTTTGCTATACCACCGACATAACAAATTTCATCTTTTTTTTCACTCCAAGGAGTTGTATTTGAGAGCTCTTCTATAATTGGAAAGTTATTTATATCTATACTATTTTTATTTATTTTTAAAAACTTATCTCTTATATATGGTGTTGCAGTTATAATATAATCAAACTTCTTACAAGTATATTTCTCATATATTTCAAAACCTTTTGAAAGTAATATTTTAGCAGGTTTATTTAGGTATGGTTTTCCTAGTAGCTGTTTAGGTAAATCCTCATGTGCATCAAATATCACTTTAGCCCCTAGTTTTTTAAGCTTCAATCCTATAGGTATAAGCTCAGGATCATGAAGATGATATATATCACTATTTAACTCTTTTGCTTTTTGATATACTTTTTTTACTGTAGTAGTCATACGAGATATACGACCACCAGTTTTAGCACCAGTATCAAATATATTTACACTATTTTTAACCTCATCACCTTTCCCATCTGCTACTACTAGACTTACTTGATAGTTTTCATTTTTTACTAGTGAGCTACACATCTTTAAAAATATTCTAGTGTCGTATCTGTTATGTGCTGATGTTAGGTGGGTAATTTTAGTTTTCATATATTGAAAACCTCTTAATCAATTTATTTAATATCTCTTTTTTATTTATGTTTTTCTCTATTATGACTCTATTTCCGATCTCGTTCAAAATATTTTTCAAGGATAATTCGCACTCATGTAAGTAGATGTAAAGCTTCTCTTTTGTTTAATATATTAGTCATTTTATCTTATTATATCTATTATGTCAAATATATCATAAAAACCCATAAATAGGAGTGTTATAGCACTATGATTCAAACATATTCTTATACATCCCATCTGCCCAAGCATGTTGTGATTTTGCATTTAAAACTCCCTCTTCACCTTTCCAAACCTCACTCATCTTTGGAGTTGCAAAGCCAAATCTTTTTGTTTTTTCATTATATGCATACATAGAGTGTACAAATATAGCTCTCTCTGGTTTCATAGAAACAGCTGAAAAACACAGTGTAGTTGGTGATTGCCATAGTCGTTTTTTTGTCTTACCATTAATTTTATCTGCTATTAGTGAAGCCACATAAACCCCTTCAGTGCTTGAAGTGTTTCCAGACTTTGAAAATCCCATAGGTCTAGCATCACCTGAGATATAAATATCTTCATGTCCAATCACTTCATAAGTTATTCCATCTATATCTCCCTCAAGGCGATTAAAAACAGTATCTTTTGCAATTCCAACTTTTTCTAAAATCTTTGCACCTCTTACATGGGGATAAAAAGAAGCATCATCAAAAATAAACTCCCCAAACTCTGTTTCTATATATTTTTCATCAAGGTCTATACTCTCTATTTTAGAATTTGGATGATACTCTAGATGATCAGAATATAACTCATCAAAAGCAGTATGAAAGCCATGCTCTTTGATTGTAATATCATTGTTTTCATCAAGTAGTATAACTTTTGCATCAAGTTTTTTTGATTTAAAATAATCTGCAACCAAACATGCTCTTTCATAAGGTGCTGGCATACATCTGTAGTTTCCACCAGGAACTGTCATGACAAAATTTCCACCTTTGAAATTTTGGATTTTATTTTTTAAAGTGATATGTTCACCTGATTTAAACCCTGCAGGATACTCTTGTCTTAATCTATTTTCAAGCTCTATATCATCAGTGATAAAAGAATAATCATAATCAATTCCAGGAGCAAATACAATATAATCATAATCAATTTCACCATTACTTGTATAAAGAACTTTTTTCTCTTTATCCATATCTATTGCAGTTGCATTAAAAAATGTATAGTTGTTTTCCCTTGCAGCTTGCAAATAATCGTGAGTTATATAATCTGTACTTACTTTATCAACTAGCCATAAGTTACTCATAGGGCATGATACAAATTGAAACCTTGGTTCAACCAACACAACATCACAACTTGGTGCAAAGTTTTTTAGATTTTTAGCAACAGAAAGTCCTGACCAACCACCACCTACAATTACAACTCTTTTTGAATCAACTTCTTTTAATGGTGCTTTACTGTGAACTTTACTCTGAATTTTTTTTAACTTTGGAACATCTACCGCACTAGCTTCTTTACTACAACCAGATATCACTGTTGATGCAGCAACTACACTTGTAATTTTCAGTGCATCTCTTCTTGAAATAGCCATATTTACCCCTTATTATTTGCTTCTTTTTATAACTATAGATTATCATTATGTAACTTATTAAGCACTTACAATTTAATTTCAAAGATTATCAATAAAATTTTTTTCGATAAAGGGAATATATGTTATTATTTTTTAAATAAAATGTAAAAGGGAAAAAATGAACAAGACAATTAAATCAATAGCATTAAGTACTGCACTACTTGCAACTGGTATGGTATTTACAGGATGTACGCCACAAGGTGGTGTTGATACACCAAAAGCCAAAATGGCTAAACATGTAGAGTTTAAAACTATTAACTTTGCAGAAGCTTTAAAACTACAAGAGAGCAATGGTGCACTATTTTTGGATGCTAGACCTGCAAAACTTTATAAAAAAGCAACTGTAATGGGTGCTTTACATATGAATGTAAAACAATTTGATAAATTCAAAAGATATCTACCTGCAGATAAAACTACACCTTTAGTATCTTTTTGTAATGGTCCAAAGTGTCATTTATCAGGAAAATTAGCTAAAAAACTTAAAGCCTTAGGGTATACTAATATTGTTGTATATTCAGGTGGTGGACCTGAATATGCTAAAAATAATAAAGCTATGGGTCTAAAAAAAGAGTGTAAAGCTGCTAAAGCTGCAGGTGCATATAAACCAGAACTTCCAGCAATAAATGTTGCAGGGGTAAATATTCACTTACTAGCTGAAGATGGTGCAGCAAATGAAGATGGTTTAATAGATCAATTTTGGTTAGCAGAGCACATAAAAAATAATACTGTACCAAAAAGTATAACTATTGTTGATGTTAGAGAGCCTGCAAGATATAATGAATCACATATTAAAAATGCTATTAATATACCTTTAGCAAATGATAAAATTGATAGTTCAAAACTACCAAAAGATGGTATTGTTGTATTTTATTGTAATACAGGTTTAAAATCAACAGATGCAAGGACAAGTATTAAAGATGCAAATACATTAGACAGAGTGTTTATTTTTGATGTGACATATAGTTGTGATAAAAACAATGCAAAAAAATGTACAATAAATCCAAACGAACCACTATAAAATTTTAAAACACTAGTCTCACATGAAGGAAAAATATGAAAAGTAGCATTAAGTTTTTATTTATAACAATTCTTTTGTCAAGTTTATCTCTTGGTAAAGATTTAAATATAAATCATCTTTTAGAACAAATAGTAAAAGAAAATAAAAAACTTATGCTATTTTTGCATATACCAAAATGCCCATATTGTGATAAAATGTTAAGAGATAGCTTTAAAGATAAAAAGACTCTTGAACTAATAGAAAAAAACTTTGTTTTTGAGGATATCTATACTGCTCATAAAGGCACTGTAAGCTTTAATGACTTTAAAGGAACAAGAGAAGAGTTTGTTAATTTTCTTGGTGCTAAGGCATTTCCCACTACTATGTTTTTAGATTATAAAGGTAGAGTTATACATGAAACAATGGGTTATAGAGATAGTGGTGAATATTTAGTTGAAATCAAATATGTAAAAACCAATAGTTATTTAAATGAAGATTTAGAGATATTTGCAGATGAGTTGAAGTCTCAAAAGTAGTAATATAAATAACATTTAGGTATACTTCACCCTATGAAATATGAAGTAAATGAAAAAACAATAAGATTAAGATATATAAGACTTCTTGAAAAGTTTAATACTAAAGCGATATCACTTTTAAAATATGACAATTTTGATTTAGAACTTTTTAGAAAAGCAGTTCTAAGAGGCTATGAAGTGATACAAAAAGCACCAAAAGTACCACTATATAGTCAATATCCTGTTCAAGTACAAAAACTATCACAACTGATTCTTGATAGCTTAGAGGATCACTCAAAAGATTTTGAAAAAGAGAAAGAGCAAATTTTAAAAGAATCAAATCTACTACAAAAAACAAAAAATAGCAACAACTACAAAAAAGACAAACATAAAAACAAAAAGTTTACTGATGGATACTGAGTTTAACCTAACTGGAACTCTAAAAAAAGTACTTTTTTCAAATGAAGAGAACAACTACCATATAGCTGTACTTGAAAATGGACAAAAAATATGTGGTCAATACTTTGATACTGATTTAGAAAAACTAGTAGGACAAGAGATACTAATACGAGGCAAATGGGACACTCACAAAAAATATGGTGTTCAATTTGTCTTTACATCTATAGAGATAAAAGAGGCTGAGATATACTTTTTTTTGACAAAAATTGTAAAAGGAATTACTAAAAAATTAGCTCTTGAATTAACTCAAAAATATGACGAAGATGAACTATGTGAAATTTTAGATAATACCCCTGCTAAACTATTAGAGTTCAAAGGGATTAAAGAGAAAAAACTCACCCAGATCGTTATGTCATGGAATAAGTTTAAACATCTAAGAGAGTTAGGTAGTTTTTTAGCGGCATTTGGAGTTAGTAGTAATTTAATAAATAAAATATATCAACAATACGGTGAAACAGAAAATTTAATTGGGCGTATTAAAGAAAATCCTTATATGTTAACAAACATAAAAGGGATTGGATTTAAAAGAGCAGATGAGATAGGTAAATCTCTAGGTATTGATATATATAGCAACTTTAGAATTGTAGCTTGTATGAACTATACTTTAAGAGAGTTTTGTGAATCAAATGGAAATAGCTCAATAAAAAAAGAGCAACTTTTTAGTTTGCTTGATGATGCACTGAGATTTAATGACCAAGATCCACTTTATGAGCAAGCTATAATTGATATGGTTGCAAAAGAGGAGATATATGAAACTATAAAAGATAGCTATTCACCTAGTATGAACTTTTTTGCAGAGACAAAAATAATGCAATTTTTTGAAGATAGACAAAAGTACAATGAAAACAAAACTATAATAAAAGATTTTGATACATACATAACAAAAAAGCAAGAGACATTAGGTTTTGAACTCTCAAGCGAACAAAGAAAAGCTGTAGAGCTTATAAATAGTGGTGAAAATACAATTTTACTTATAGGTTATGCAGGAACAGGTAAATCAACTTCAAGTAGAGCAATACTTGAACTACTTGAAGAGATTGTCACTTATGATGATATTCACTGTATGGCTTTAAGTGGAATAGCCTCTCAAAGAATAGCAGATACAACTGGATATACAAGCAGTACAATACAATCAGCTTTAGTAAAGATGGACAATAGTGATAAAGACTATTTCGATTATAAAGTTATTTTAATAGATGAATCAAGTATGGTAAATAGTGTGACATTTTACAAAATATTTTCTAAAATCGATCCAGATACTATCCTTATAATAGTTGGAGATGATGGTCAGCTTCCTGCTATTGGGGCTGGAGATATTTTAAGAGATGCTATTAGATACAAACTAGCTCCTACTTGCAAACTAACAAAAATATATAGACAAAATGAACTCCAAGCAATAGCAACACTTGCTAGTCAAATTAGAATAGGTGAAGTACCAGAATACAAAAATGAGTATGAAGATTTTAAATTTGTTGATGTATCAATAGATCACTACTATTCAAAAAAAGCTCAACTTAGCGACTATGAGATAAACAGTTTGAGAAATGAAAATAACTATAAAATTCTTCAAACAATTTTACACATAACCTCAAGCTATATAACACCGATGTATGAGCATATAAACAAAAAAGAGATAAATAAATTTCTTACACTTTTTCAAGTAATAACACCTATAAAAAGTGGTACTTTAGGGGTAGAAAACTTAAATATAAATCTACAAAAACTTATAAACAATACAAAACAAGAGGGTGTAAAAACAAAAGTTTATGAATATAAACTTGCAGATAAAGTGATCCATATAAAAAATGAAAATATGAAAGCAAAAACACTTCATGGCTACAAATCAGGAAGTAGTGATTTTGTTGAAAAAAGGGTATTTAACGGTCAACTAGGGATGGTTATAAAAGTGGATCATGAAGATGAAAAACTTATTGTACTTTATCCAAATGATGATATGGTTGTATTTTATGAGTTTGCAACTCTTGATATACTAATCTCGCTTGCATACTGTCTAACTATACACAAAACGCAAGGTATGGAGTATGATACAGCTTTGATACCTATGAGTTTTAGTCACTTCATTATGCACAATACAAAACTTCTTTATACAGCAATCACAAGAGCAAAAAATATGTGTTATATAGTAGGGGAAGATGAAGCTATGAATAGTGCATGTAAAAAACTAGAGATTACAAATCGCCAAACAGTTATAGATGATCTACTTCAAGAAAAGATATAATATTCACAAACTGCAATCTTTTTAGAGTCTATTATCTTTTTCTGATAAACTTTTCATATAAATAAAATTTTTATGGAGAGTAAAAAATGAAAACTTTAAAATGTGCTTCTCTTGATGGTTTAGATGCTGTAAGTATAGATGTCGAATCAACTTTTACAAAAGGACTCCCTAGCTTTAGTATAGTTGGTATGGCAAATCTGTCTATTCAAGAATCAAAAGAGAGAATAAAATCTTCACTTCTAACAAATGAATTTAAATTTCCACCAAAAAGAATCACTATAAATCTAAGTCCAAGTGAGATAGCAAAAAAAGGTAGTCAAATAGACCTATCTATTGCTTTACTTATTGCTTTACAAGAGACATCATTTAATCTTGATGATTTTTATGTATTTGGTGAGCTTGGACTTGATGGTGGATTAAAAGATACTAAGTCTATCTTTGTACTTATACTATCTTTAGTAAGACAAGGAAAAATAAAAAATGTTTTAATACCAAAAGAATCTGTAGATAAAATATCTGTAATTCCAAATATAAATATATATGCAGTTGATACTCTACAAGATGCTATACTGTTTTTTCAATCAGATGATAAATCAAACTATAAAATAGAAAATAAAATCTTTAACCATAAATATCTAGAGATAAACAATGAAAAATACTACTATATAGAAGATTATGAAAGCGATTTTTCTGATATAAAAGGACAAACTTTAGCAAAAAAAGCAGCCCTTATAAGTGCAGCTGGAAACCACAATATTATACTGGAGGGGAGTCCAGGCTGTGGTAAAAGTATGATTGCAAAAAGACTAAAACATATAATGGCACCTATGAATCTAGAAGAGATTTTAGATATAGCTAAAATGGAGTCTCTTCAAGGTAAACATCCTACTTTTATACCTAAAAGAACTGCTTTAAATCCTCATCATTCAAGCACCAAAGCTTCAGTTGTAGGTGGTACCCAAATTGGTGAAGTTGCTTTGTCGAATCATGGATTATTATTTTTCGATGAGTTACCACATTTTGCCAAAACTGTATTAGAAGCCATGAGAGAGCCACTTGAAGACAACGAAATATCAATCTCAAGGGTAAATACTAAGATAAAATACCCTACAAAGTTTCTTTTTGTTTGCGCACAAAATCCATGCCCGTGTGGGAATTTGTTATCACAAAGTAAGATATGTAGATGTAATGAGGTGGAGATTCAAAGATACAAAAATAAAATATCTGATCCATTTTTAGATAGAATTGATCTTTATGTAACTATGAACGAAGTAACAAAAGATGACAAAACAGATGTAACATCAAGTGAATTTCACAATAAAGTTATTGAGGTGTTTAAAATACAAAAACAAAGAGGACAAAAAGAGTTAAATGGAAAATTGTGTGATACAGATATTAAAAAATACTGTGTACTAAGTAGTGATGCTCAAGATATACTAGACTTATCAATTGAAAAGTTCGCTCTTTCATTTAGAGCAATAAACAAAGTTCTTAAAGTATCACGAACAATTGCTGATCTCAACAACTCTAGTATGATACAAAAAGAACACCTCATTGAAAGTTTGGGTTATAGAAAACGATGACAAAAAATCAAACTAATGATTTTTTTTTATAATCGCTTGCAACCTCACTATAACTTCCCCATTGCATCAGCTTCATAAAATCATCATGATCGCTATGCTTCCTCGATCTTGTTTCACTAAAACAATCAGTGAAACACTCTTTAAGTAAATTTAATATTTTCATATTTTTCTCCTTATATAGACAATTATAATATATTGTATATTAAAGTAATATTATATGGTGTTTTTAGTTGTAAATATAAAAATTTACTACTATTTTTGTATTTATCCCTACCAAAAGTTTTATATAGTATAATCTTTTATGAAAAAAATAGCCCCATTTTTAACAATAGCTATAATAATAGCAATAATCGTAATACTCTTTATATCGATGTCAACATCACAAAATATGACTGTAGTATACACAGGAAATAAAGATAAGAAACCAATAGATATAGTTCTTGGGAAATTTCAAGATAGCGACTGTGGTATGGTGATAGATGATACTACTTATGCTTCTCAAGTGATTGCAGATGATGGGAAAACTTGGTTTTTTCATGATCATGGTGGTATGGTAAATTGGATTAAAAACAAATCATTTAAAGATACTGCTGGTATATGGGTTATGGCAAAAGATACAAAAAAATATATAAACGGTAGAGAAGCTTGGTATAGTAGAACAGATGATACCCCTATGTTTTATGGTTTTGGTGCTTATGAAAATAAAGATGATAACTTAATAGATTATGATACTATGTTTTTACATATGGTAAGAGGTGAAAATCTTACAAATCCAAAAATAAAAAAAATGCTACTGGACAAATAATGAAAACTCTAAATAACTTAATAATTTTATCTCTATTCTCTTTTGGTCATGTTGTTGCTAATGATACATTTGATTTGGTTTTGAACAGTCCAAGTATTGTTAAAAAAGAAAAATCTTCAATTGACTATTTTAAAGATAAAGTAAACGGTACTTTAACTTCTCATATTGATTATATATCAAACAAAAAAGAGATAATCAATACTCTAAAAACTTTAAATAGTACTAACAATATAGAAGATATTTATAAAAAAATAAATAATAAATTCTTACAATACAACTTTACAAACTACACTCAAAAGATCTCGCTTTTAAGCTACTACATAGATACAATTGTAGATGACTTTGATAAAACAAAAGTTTTGATAGACCACATAATAAAAAACAACAATAAAGAGCTGCATGGAAATATTCTGAAAATTTCATACAAAAAAGATAAACGAAAACAATATATAACTACCATAAAATATATCCTAAACCACCCAAATAAAAATAGTATAAATTTTCTTCAAACAAATATGATGGATAAAAAAATATCTATTTTTGATTTTAGAGCTATTGTTGATTTTAGTAGAGACGATATATATATATTAAAACAACTAATAAATAAAGGGCTTAAACCAAACCTTTATGAGTTGGCACCATTTTTTCAACCAGATATAAACAATAAAATAAAAGATCTATCAAACGACTTTTATACTAAAATCAACGATACAATTAAATATTATTTGACTTATTATAAAAATGATATCTACAAAAACCACTCTACCACTTTTCTAGATCAAGATTTTAGTTCTTTTAACTTATCTTTGGATATATTTTTTGATACAACAGTAAAAGAGTATTTTTATACCCTTGCTACACAACAAAACAATACCATAAACCAAAAAGAGATTATAAAGAATTTTTTAAATACAACAGATATATCATACACAAGCACTAAAACCATAAACTCATATAAGTTTTTTATGGGATACAAAAACAGATCAAACAACTATATTCAAGCAAAAGCTTTTGATAGAAAAACTCTAATAGAGTTAAAAAACAAACACAATCATTTCGTAACAAACTATCTTTTATACTCTAAAAATATATACAAAATAGTAACCCTAAAAGATAAAAAATACGAATACAAACCAACAAATCTAGCAAAAGAAAACAAACCATACTGTGAGCATATAAGAGTATATCTATCTTTTTTAAATAACTACACCAAAGAGCTTACAAATATAAAATATAAGCTAATTTTCAAAGACAATCAAAAAAACAAGATACTAAGTAAAATATACAAAGATAAAGTAACTATCCTACCAAACCAATCAAATAGTATGGATACATTTTGGCATTTTGAAAATGACGAATTTACAAGTGATGAGGAGTATGATAAACTTATTCCGTATTATATAAAAAATGATCTAAATATGGAAGTTGAGCTTATCAGTGCTATTTATAAAGATGGTACTAAAATAGAATTTTAACAAATAATGAGCTCTATAAAAACCCCATAAACCAATCATCAAAACAATAAACAACAAATGCACTAAAACTCAAAAAAGGTACAAAAGGCAACTCTTTGTATTTTAGTCCAAAAGGGATGGAAAGTAGTGGTGTAAGAAATAATGCTAGTAGCCCTAGCTCATACCCTAGAAGTGCTCCCATAGTAGCTCCTATGATGATATCACCCTCACCCATAGCCTCTTTTTTAAATATATACGACACATAAAATCTCAAAAGTGCTAATGTACCAGCTACTACTAAAGCTCCATGTAAACTATCTATAAAATCAATAGTAAAAAAAGCCAAAGTAAGAGCCAAAAGATTTATAGAATCTGGTATCTCATGAAAGTCTATATCTATAGCACTAAGTACTACTAAAAAAGCAAATACAAAAGATACAAGTGCAGCTTCATAACCAAACCCTAGCTTATAAAAAACAGCCAATGACAACACCATAACCAAAAACTCAACCAATGGATAACGAAAAGATATTTTTTCTTTACAAAAGTAACATCTACCTTTTAAGATACTCCACGATACTATAGGGATGTTGTGCCATGGTTTTAGGCGATTGTTGCATTTAGGACAGTGTGAAGGCTCATAAACGAAATCCTCACCTCTTGGTACTCTATGTATAAGAACATTGAAAAATGACCCTACACAAGCAGATATAACTGCTAAAAAAAACCACTCCATACTTTTAGATACTACTTATTAAAAAGTGTATCAAAAGATGGGTGGGTAACTACCTCACTTAACAGTTTTTTTACTGCAGGTTTAAAAGAGGCACTTAAGTGCATACAAGCTTCATCTTTTTTTGGATGACCATCAAACTCATATTTTGAAGATACTTTATATCCATATCCACTTTGAGTTTTCACTGTAGCATCAAACTCCCAATAAGAAAATCCAAACATAGATGAAGTTGTCACATCTGTTACGATTATATTTATAAGTTGTTTTGAGTTTTCATCGTATAGATTATTTAGTTTTAGTTCACTTATAAAAGCATCTTCTATATACTTATCTATCGTGTCACCATTTGGCATATTAACAGTGCTTCTAAGAGAACACAAAACACCCTCAGGCATATCTACTGTTACTGCGTCATTTCCATAGTTTATAGCTACTTTATTTTGAAAGCTACTATTTTTTATCTTTAAACTTGGTGTGTAAGTATCAGTTTTATATCCACACCCTGTGAATAAAAATAAACCTAAAGTTGTTACTGATAGTATTTTTGATAGTTTTTTCATTGGTTTCCTTTAAATTTGATATTTTCATCTAAATCATACATATAAGCACTCTTTAGTTATCATCTTTTTCATAGTTGGTAGTATAATATTTTTTTCATCTAAAATATCAATTGTTGATTTAAAATGAAGCTGCAAATTTTGTTTTAGTTTATCTATATCTTTTATTTTTTTATGTGATGAAACTAGTATATCTATATCGCTACTTTTTGTTTGTTGATTTTTTGCATAACTACCATACAAAGCAATAGTATCAATATCGTACTTTTTTTGAAATAGCTCTTTATTTTCTTTTAAATAATTTAGTATTAGTTGCTTTGTGTACATATCTTACCTTTTTATAAACTATACTTGTATTATACCATTTTTAGTTATTTTCCATACACTTTTTTGAGTGTTGGGTCTGTTTTGAGTAGTTTTTCCATTTTGTCTACTTGCTCTTTTATCTCTTTGTCACTATATTTTTTATTTATATCATACTTACTTTTTGATTTGTCATCATCTATGATTCCATACGCCTCTTTAAACTCCCCGACCATCTTTTGAAGCTCTTTCATTGATGGTTGGGTTTGTGAAGCGTTTGATAATGATATGAAAAATACTAAAGATAAAACTAATTTCATTTTTAGTGTTCTAAAAGAATTACCATATTAGTTGTACTAGTAGCATCACCATCCCATGAAGAAGTTCCAGAATCAGTAGCAGCTTTAGTTGTTCCACCAATATTTGTAACTGCTGCAACTCTTAGAACAGTTCCCGTTTTTCCATTAGGTGAACCATCTCTAATAGTATCTAATGCTTGTGCCACATCTTCTGGCATACCTGTAAATACCAATGCATTTTTTAATTTCCCATCTATTTTAATATTAGCAAATAATAATTGAACTGTTGATTTACCAACATATTCACCATCTACAGTTCTTTGAAAAACATTTAATGTACTATCACCTGGTGTTTCTTGACAACCATAATCAGTAGTTGATGAAATATCACTTTTTACCAATGTACAAGGGTCAATTCCTGCTGTTTTTAAAGCATCGACAACCAATATTGCCTTAGTATCTGTTCCAATAGCTTCATTATCCATAAAACCATCAGTAGTAGTTGTACCAACGGCTCCACCATTTGCACCACCATCTTCAAGAACTGCACCCATTCTACTAAAATAAGAGTTGGCTATAGTCTCCCACTGAGAAACAAATACCTGATTAAACTCTTTGATCTGAGAGCTTTTTATCATATCTCGACCCTTCATCACTGAAGCTAATATGATACCAATTATCACCAATACTATAGATATCTCTATAAGTGTAAATGCTCTTTTGTTTTTTCTGTTAAAATTTATCATCTTTTATCCTTTTTATTTTGCCATTGATGTTGATATATTTGGATTGTTTGGGTTTACCTCTAGTACTCTTTTACTAGGTATCACAACTAGATCCATATCTTCCATAGGTATAGCTCCTAGAAGCACCTCATTTCCAAGAACTAAAGCCCCTACAAAACCTTTACGATTTTGAAACGATATCTCTATAGGTCCTACATAAGAGACAAGCTTTTTGGAACCATCAGCAAGTGTCACCTCTTTTTTGTGTGACTCTTCAAGCTGTAGTTGTATCTGGATATGTTTTGGGATACAAAGATGCAAAGCACCAGTATCGACTAAACACTGTGTATCCATAGAAGATATATCATCTTCTCTTGGATTTTTTAATGTTATGTTTGCATATACTAAACCCATAATATCTCCTCTTTTTATTTTAGTGTTCTACTA
>JAYEMI010000020.1:0-3027 GCA_034718015.1 Campylobacterota bacterium
AAGAACTAATGGGACAACCTCACAATGTAGTAAGACATCCATTTATGCCAAAAGCTGCATTTCAAGATTTATGGAATACTGTCCAAAAAGGTGAGATTTGGTCGGGAATAGTTATAAACACAACTAAAAATGGCAATTACTACTGGGTAAAAGCTACTGTTTATCCTTCTAAAACCTCAAATGGACATACAAAATATGTCTCAGTTAGAGTTATGCCATCAAAAGCAGATATTGAAAATGCACTTGCATTATACCCAACACTAAAATAGGAATAAAAATGTTAAGAAATATGAATATAAGTAAAAAGTTTAATTTTTCCATTGTTATTGTTTCAACTATTGCAATTATCATTGGGGTTGTGGTTTTAAAATGGTATGCATATAAAACTGAACAAACAACATATACTCATCTAAAAGAGGATTTACAAGTTTTAGCAAATGCTAAAATAAACAGTAAAAAAACTACAGGTATATCAAATGCAGTTTCTATCTCAAATGATGGTAGAATAAGAAAAGCACTTGAAAATCAAAAAAGAGATCTTGCAGTAGAGGCACTAAAACTTATAATTCCTATGTACAAAAAATCAACACCATATAAAAATATTAAAATTCAAATTTTTAATAATAACAATACTTCATATGTAAAAAGTTGGTCATTAAAAAAATGGGGAAATGATCTTAGTTTCAGAGCATCAGTTGTAAAAGTAAATGCTGAACATAAAGCTGTTACATCTTTTGAAATAGGTAACACTGGACTTAAACTTAATGCAGTTATACCTGTATATGATTTTAAAAATGAAAAACCTGTAGGCTCTTTAGAGTTTAAACAAGGTTTAAATTCTGTTGCTAAAGAGTTTGAAGAAAGTAGTAGTTCTTTTTTACTTCTTATGGATGGAAGTTTAAAAAGAAAACCAATACCAACAGATAAACAGTTTAAGAATTATCAAATCTCTCAAAAGTTTATAAATCAAGAGTTTTTAAAAGATGCAAATAAAATAAATATGGAAGAACTATTTAATAATGGATATTTATTAAGTGATAATTATCTTATTACATATATAGAGATAAAAGATTTTCAAGATAAAAAATTAGGTATTGCTCTTCTTGGTAAAAAGCTAGATGTTGTTAATGAAACGATTGAAGCCGCACAACATCTTATTGAAATTGCACTTGCTATTATTGTAGGATTAGTTTTATTACTTGTAATATCAAATACAATTATTTTAAGAAAAGTTATACTTAACCCATTAAGAAACCTTGAAAATGGGCTTGAAGGATTTTTTAGATATTTAAACCGTACTACAAATAGTGTAGCACAATTAGATGAATCTTCTTTGGATGAATTTGGTAAAATGGCAAAATCTATTAATGCAAATATCATTCAAATTGAAAAAGGATTAGAGTTAGATTTAGGTGTATATGGAGAAATTATGTCATTTTGTGAACAGATGGAAAAAGGTCATTTTAATGTAAGAATTAATTTAAGAGCAGATAATCCTAGAATAAATCATTCGGTTGAGTCTTTAAATAACTTTGCTAATGTTTTACAACAAAATATGGATAATATTTTAAAAATTTTAGAAGAATATTCAAATTATCATTATATGGATAGTATAGATGATAATGGACTTCATGGGTATTTAAAAAGATTAGCAGATGGTACGAATACACTGGGAGCTGCAATAACTCAAATGCTAGTAGAAAATAAACAAAATGGTTTAACACTTGATAATAGTAGTGCTATACTACTAAAGAATGTAGATAAACTAAATAATAATTCAAATTCAGCAGCAGCAAGTTTAGAAGAAACAGCAGCAGCACTTGAAGAGATAACATCAAATATATCAAATAACACTACAAATGTAATCAAGATGGCAGAGTATGCTAAATCAGTAACTACATCTGCAAATGAAGGTCAAAGCTTAGCAAGCCAAACAACAAAAGCTATGGATGAGATAGATACAGAAGTAAATGCCATAAATGAAGCTATATCAGTAATAGACCAGATAGCATTTCAAACAAATATACTTAGTCTAAATGCAGCTGTTGAAGCAGCAACAGCTGGAGAAGCTGGAAAAGGGTTTGCAGTTGTAGCTCAAGAGGTAAGAAATCTAGCAAGTAGATCTGCAGAAGCAGCCAATGAGATTAAAACTCTTGTGACCAATGCAAAAGATAAAGCAGATAGTGGAAAAAGTATTTCAAATAAAATGATTGAGGGATACAATGGTTTAAATGATAATATATCTAAAACTATTGAATTAATATCTAATGTTGAGACGGCTTCAAAAGAGCAACAAACAGGTATAGTTCAAATAAATGATGCTGTAAATAGCCTTGACCAACAAACACAACAAAATGCTAAGATAGCTTCACAAACACACGATGTTGCAGTTCAAACAGATACCATAGCTAAACTTGTAGTTTCAAATGCCGACGAAAAAGAGTTTATAGGTAAAGATAGTGTAAAGGGTAGAACTACTGAAGATGTAAAAGAGATAGAAAGACGAAATTCTGCAAATGATCACAAATACAAGGGTGCAGAAAAAAGAAAAGATCGTAATATAGCATCAAAAAAATCTACTATTAAACCAGTAGTATCAAACAACTCAAAAGATGAATGGGCAAGTTTCTAAAAACTTGTCTATTGATGAACCTAACCAACTGATCTAACAGAATAAAACCAACTCAACTGAGGGAATAAAAAACAGAACCTGAAGCCATTTGTTCATTGTCATTTGTTAAATATCTAACAATATAATTTGTATCAAGTCTTATTATTATAAATTATCTTTTTTATATTGTTCTATAATATGATTTTTCCAAACTTCACTTTCTTGTTCAATTTTAGAACTACTTGCGTATTTACTAAAAACACCTCCTAAACTTAGAGCTTTTTTTTCTACTCCATATAGTACTGATAAATTATTATTTGATTGGGTTATTTTGTATAGTGGCAGAGAGTGGGGGATTCGAACCCCCGGAGGTATGACCCTCGCCGGTTTTCAAAACCGGTACGTTCGACCAACTC